>JBFJYX010000007.1:0-20130 GCA_041622415.1 Pontiella sp. | reverse complement strand
CTCACGCCTCACGCCTCACGCCTCACGCCTCACGCCTCACGCCTCACGCCTCACGCCTCACGCCTCACGCCTCACGAATTCTGATAATCGATCAGGGTCTGGCGGTAGTCGGCCGGATTGCCGATGTCGAAGCGGCGGCCCTGAATACGCAGTCCGGTAAATCCTTCTTCCTGCCGCAGCCGGTCGAGGCAGGAGGTCAGCTGGAAGGCGCCTTTTTCCCGCGCGTCGCGGGCAATGTTATCTTCCAGCAGCTGGAAAATGTGCGGGGTTAAAATGTACTGTCCGAAAATGGTCAGGAAATGACCGTCCTTCACGCCCTGCGTATCCAGATGATGCCGTGCATACTCGACCGACGGCTTTTCCGCGAATTCCGTGATGGATAAAAGGTTGCCATCGGATTCCCACACGCCGGTGGCGCAGCCGAACTGTTTGATTTTATCTTCCGGCGTCTCGCGCAGGCCGACCACGCTGCGGCCGGTTTTTTCATAGACTTCAATCAGCTGCTGGATACAGGGTTTGTCGGTTTCCGAAGCGAAGAGGTGATCGCCCAGCATGAGGATAAAGGGTTCATGGCCGATCCAGTCTTTGGCGGAATAAACCGCATGGCCGAAGCCCTGTTGTCCGTCCTGGACAATCAGGCTGACTCTGTTTCCGATATCCATGATGTGCTGCATATAGCGCTGGTCTTCCTGCGGCAGTTTCTGCAGGTGTTCAATCGGCAGGCGCTGGTGGAAAAAGTCCTCGAACAGTTCGCGGTCGCTTTCCTGAATAATGATGCCGACTTCATCGATGCCCGCATCCAGTACCTGCTCGACGATGACCATAATCACCGGTTTGGCCCGGCCGTCGCGGTCGATAATCGGGAACATCTCTTTCTTCAGCGTTTTGGATGACGGGAAGAGCTGGTCGCCGAATCCCGCCGCCGGAATAATAGCTTTGCGCAGTTTGTTGACGGATTCGATATCGAGCTTCATGCAGGGCATCTTCAGCTCCCGCTCAATAATGCCGATCACCTTGTCCTGCGCCTCAGCGTCTTTGACCAGAAACTGCGCGGTGCCGTCGCCCTGCGAGCCGACCCCTTTTCCACCCAGGATGTAGGGCTGAATGGGTTCATAGGCCAGCAGCTTATGCAGTACGGGCGACGTGAGCTGGGAGGGGCAGGCGGGCTGCAGGTGCTGATCGAATTCGGCCTGCGCCTCAGTCATCAGCCGGCCGACCGCTTCCGCGTCGCCGGCACTGACCGCCTCCGCCGCGCGGCGGTTGAGATCGGCGTTGATGTGCCCGAGGTATTGCTGCACCTTTTTCTGTACGTCATTTTCGGCAAAGGGATAGCACTGGTTCAGCTTGGCCAGGATTTCCACCGTGTCCTTGTGGGCCTTGAGATCCACAATGACATAGTGCAGCGGTTGCGGGACGTTGATCTCTTCCACATCCAGCCGGTCGCCGTCGAACGTCATCTTGACGGGGCGGTTACCGTATGCGCACCCCTGGTCCAGCCGGCCGCAGCGCGACGGGGTGGTGATTTCGCCGAGGTAGGCGTATTCCATTTCGCCGCGCACGGTCATCTTGAGATCATAAATGCGGTTGAACGCGCGGGCCACCAGCACCGTGATGGCCGCGGAAGAGGAGAGGCCCTTCTGAACCGGCAGGTCGGTGTGGTAGTTGTCAATTTCCAGGCCGCGGACGCGGTAATGCGTCAGGATCTGATAGGCGACGCCTGCGGCATAGCTGGCAAAGCCGCCCTTCATGGCTTCTTCAAGCAGCGCTTCGCGCTCCATCGGAATTTCAAAGGGACCGGCGCGGCGGCCGTCTTCGAAACAGGCTTTCAGGATCAGTTTATCGGGATGCGGTTTGGCTTCCGCATAGAGCCCCTGGTTGGTTCCGACGATCAGCGCGGAGCCTTTTTCAATATCCGCATTAATACGGCGATAACCGCCGGCCCAGTCGGAGTGTTCACCGAAAAGACAGATTCTGCCCGGAACGAAAAGTTTCATCAAAAATCCCCCTGTTTAAAAATATATTAAAGCCATGCTTTTCCAAGGGTTGGAAGTCAAAAGGAAGATGACTATTGCGGCACGGGCCGCTACAGTTTTCGAATGGATTGGAGAACCCCATGAGTCTGCTGATTAAAGATGTTCAACTGGATGGCGCGCCGACCGATGTGCTGATTGAAGGAAACCGTTTTAAAACGATTGCTTCCGGGATCGACGAAACGGGGCATGAAATTCTGTCCGGGGCGGGGCGGGCGCTGATCCCCGGCTTTATCAATATGCATACGCATGCCTCCATGAGCCTGCTGCGCGGCTATGCCGACGATCTTCATCTCCACGACTGGCTTAACAACCATATCTGGCCGCTGGAGGCCGAGCTGACGGAGGAGGATATCTATCACGGGGCGCGGCTGGCCTGCCTGGAAATGATCAAATCCGGAACGACCTGCTTCAACGATATGTACTGGTACTATCACGGAGTGGCCCGCGCGGTTGAAGAGATGGGGATGCGCGCGACGCTCTCGTCGGTTTTTATCGATCTCAACGATGCGGAGCGCGCCGCCGCTGAGCGGGAACAGGCGGTCAGGCTCTTTGAAGAATCCCGCCGGTATTCCGACCGGCTGAGCTTTGCCCTCGGGCCGCATGCCATTTATACCGTTTCGAAAACCTCGCTGAAGTGGGCCAAGGCGTTTGCCCGCGAGCATGGGCTGCGCTTTCATATTCATCTGTCCGAAACCGAAAAGGAAGTGGAGGACTGCCTGTCGCTCTACGGATTGCGCCCGGTCCAGTGGCTGGAAAAAATCGGCCTGCTCGACGAACTGACTCTGGCGGCGCATGTAGTGCATGTGACGGATGCGGAGATCGGCATCCTGGCCGACTGCGGGGTGGAAGTGGTGCACAATCCGGTTTCGAATATGAAACTCGCGTCGGGCAGTTTCCCTTTCCAGAAAATGGAACGCGCCGGGGTGAAGCTTTCGCTCGGAACGGATGGGGCGTCTTCGAATAACAATCTCTGCATGCTCGAGGAAATGAAAATCGCCGCCATGCAGGCGAAGGTGACGCATGGCGACCCGACTGTGCTGCCGGCGCAGACTGTTTTTGAAATGGCCACCTGCAACGGGGCCCGGGCACTGGGCCTCGAAACCGGGGCCATCCGCGAGGGCCTGCTGGCGGACTGCGTATTGGTGGATCTCGACAATCCGCGGCTCGTTCCCGGATTCAGCCTGATCGATGACCTCGTCTACAGTGCGGATTCGAGCTGCATCGATACGGTCATCTGCGACGGGCGCATCCTCATGCGCGACGGTCATGTCGACGGCGAGGAGGAAATTATCGCCGAAGCCCGGCGCTATAAAAAAAGGTTCCAATGACTGGATCCCGGGAGGAGGATTTGCCCAGTCATTGGAACCACGGGAGAGCGTCCCTTACTTAAAGCATCAGTTCATGGCCACGATGGCCATAAGCACGATCATCGCAATGCCCGTCAGGGCCATCGAGACTTCAACCGCAACTATCGACCATGTTTTCATTCCAGCCTTTCACTCTGAATTAACCGGTAATACGCAAAAAGCGTGCCCATTAAGGCCGGAACGCCGCCGCGTCCAAATTCCCTAGTAAATTTAACTAATTTTCAGCATCGGCCCCTGCGGCCCGTTCTGCGAAATGCGAATTTCCAGGCGTTGGAAACGCGGGCATTCGCGTGTTTGAAACCCGATCAAATGGTTTGCAACCTCGGGAAAGGGTTTTAAACTGTCGCCAATCACGGAGGACATTCCCTATGTGCGCGAAATCAACCCGAAAAAATAATCGTACGTTTTCATCGGTCGTCGTGGACGGCGTGGAACGAGCCCCGAGCCGGGCCATGCTGCGGGCCGTCGGATTCCAGGACGCCGACTTTAAGAAGCCGCAAATCGGCATTGCATCCACCTGGAGTATGGTCACGCCGTGCAACATGCACATCAACAAACTGGCCGATGAGTCGGAAAAGGGCGTGGCGGTCGCGGGCGGCAAGGCGGTTCAGTTTAATACGATCTCCATTTCCGACGGCATTTCAATGGGCACCGAGGGCATGAAATATTCCCTCGTCTCGCGCGAAATCATTGCGGACTCCATCGAGGCCGTCACCGCCTGCGAAGGTTTTGACGGGGTCGTGGCCTTCGGCGGGTGCGATAAAAATATGCCGGGCTGCCTGATTGCGCTGGCGCGCCTTAACCGCCCGTCGGTGTTTGTCTACGGCGGGAGCATCAAACCGGGCTGCTACTGCGGCAAGGATATTGATATTGTCTCCGTGTTCGAGGCCGTCGGCCAGCATGCAAAAGGCGAAATCAGTTCGAAGGAACTGACGGAGATCGAGCGGTCGGCCATTCCCGGCGAGGGATCGTGCGGCGGCATGTATACGGCCAACACCATGGCATCGGCCATTGAAGCGCTGGGCATGAGCCTGCCGAACAGCTCGTCGCGCGTGGCGGCTTCGCCGGAAAAGCTGCAGGAGGCGCACGCCGCCGGCCGGGCGGTGATGAATCTGGTGGAGAAGGGGATTAAACCGTCCGATATCCTGACGCGGGCCTCGTTCCTGAATGCCATCACGGTGGTGATGGCGCTGGGCGGTTCAACCAATGCTGTGCTGCACCTGATCGCCATGGCCCGGGCCGCGAAGGTCCGGCTGAAGCTAGCCGACTTTACCGCCATTGGAAAAAAGGTGCCGGTGCTCGCCGACCTGAAACCGAGCGGCCGCTATGTCATGAATGACCTCGCGCAGATCGGCGGCGTGGCTCCGCTGATGGCGCGCCTCATGAAAGAGGGGCTGATCGACGGCAGCTGCATGACCGTCACCGGTAAAACGCTGAAACAGAATCTGGCCCTGGCGAAACCCTATCCCCGCAAGCAGGACATCATCCGGCCCTTCAGCCGGCCGATCAAAAAGGAGGGGCATCTGGTGATCCTCAACGGCAACCTTGCACCCGACGGGGCCGTGGCCAAAATCTCCGGCAAGCAGGGGCTGCAGTTTGAAGGTAAAGCCATTGTGTTTAATTCCGAAGAGCAGGCCCTGAAAAAAATTCTCGACGGTTCAGTGAAGGCCGGGCACGTGGTGGTCATCCGCTACGAAGGCCCGCAGGGCGGACCGGGCATGCGCGAAATGCTCTCCCCGACTTCGGCCATTATGGGCCGCGGCCTGGGCCAGGATGTGGCGCTTATTACGGACGGCCGTTTTTCCGGCGGCAGCCACGGATTTGTGATCGGCCACATCACGCCCGAAGCCTATGTCGGCGGGCCGATCGGCCTCGTGAAAAACGGCGACGTGATTTCCATCGACGCCGCGAAACGCTCGATCGAACTGAAGATATCCAAGGCGGAAATGGCGCGCCGTTCCAGAGACTGGAAGCAGCCGCGGCCGAAATATAAAACCGGGGCGCTGGCCAAATATGCCAAGCTCGTCGGGCCCGCCTCGGAGGGCGCCGTGACCGATTAATTTCCACCCGTTGGAAATAAGCCTTTCTTCGAGGCCGGGGTTGGCCTACCGTTCATTGCGGAGACCGGATATGAAAGTTGAAGTTTTTGCATTATGTGACGCCGCCACCGACAACCACGGCAAAATGAACCTGCTGGGCACGTTCGACCAGATCTACGCCGCCAAGCTGCCAGTCGTTCATCCGGCCTGTGCCATCGCGCTGCGGCTGCGGTTCGATAAAATGGAAGAGGGGCCCCATGAGGTGAAGCTCCAGCTCGTCAATCCCGACGGCATTCCCGTTTTCCAATCCATGGAAGGCGAAGTCAATCCGCGGATGGCTGAAGACGTCGGTTCCGTGGCTGTCAACCTGATCCTGAATTTCCAGAATGTGAAATTCGATCAGTTCGCCGATTATCAGATCAACCTGACCATCGACGGCATTGCGCTGGCGTCGCTGCCGCTGCGGGTTCGGCAGATGCACCGCCAGGCCCCGGCTTAGGTTGGACTGCACCGGCCCCACGCGTCCGTATTGCGGGCGCTTTTTTTTGCGGCGCGTTTTCCCGGCAATAAATTTGCGGGCGGGGCGTTTTTCAACCAGCGACAGGAAGCCCCTGTCCCATGGAGGTTAAAAAATGAAAACATCGATTCTGAAATACGGATTCATCATGGCGGCGATCAGTGCCGCTACCCTGACCGGGGTCCAGGCGGCAGAGGCTCAGGATACGGACAGCACGCCGAAATTTGAAAAGCCCGAACGCGGCGTGCGCCAGGGCCGTCAGGGCCAGCGCGGCATGAGCCGCGAAGCGATCCTGGAAAAATATGATGCCGACGGCGACGGACAGCTGTCCGATGCCGAACTCGAAACCCTGAAAGCCGACCGCCTGGCTGAACGTGAAAAACGCGCGGCCGAGGGCGGGGAACAGCCGGCGCGCGAAGAGCTGAAGAAACGGTTTGATACCGACGGCGACGGCGTGATCAGCGATGAGGAACGGGCGGCGGCTCGCGAAGCCGTGGAAAAGTTCCGCCGCAAAGGACAGGGCAAAGCCCTGCTGGAAAAATTTGATACCGACGGCGACGGAACGCTCAGCGAAGAAGAGCGCGCTGCGGCCAAGGCCGAGTTTCAGAAGCGCAGGTCCAAACGCGGGCCGGCAGCGTCGGATACGCCGGACGTATAGTTTAAAAGACATCACGGATGTCTGCGGCGCATGGGATTCCCGTTTTCCCGTGCGCCGTTTTTTTGTGCCCCGGCGGGATAATCATTTGCCGTCCGCGTTGCGGTTCGCTATAGGTATCCTTTTCATAACCAGGAGAAAACCATGCTGAAAGGTATCAACCCGATTGTCAGTCCCGAACTGTTGAAGATCCTCGCCGAGATGGGGCACGGCGATGAAATTGTCCTGTCCGATGCCCATTTTCCCGGACACACCTTCTGCCCGAAAAATGTCCTGCGCGGCGACGGCCTTGAAATTCCCGATCTGCTCGAAGGCATCATTCCGCTGTTCGAGCTCGACAGCTATGACGATCCGCTAATCATGATGGCGGCTGTTGAGGGCGACGAGCTGGACCCGCAGGTCGAGGCGGATTATCTGGCGGCCATCCGGAAAGCGGCGCCGAATGCCCCGGCCGCAAAGCGCATCGGCCGCTTTGAATTTTATGACCGCGCGGAAAAGGCCTATGCCTGCGTCATCACCGGCACCACCGCCAAGTACGGCAACATTATCCTGAAAAAAGGGGTAACGCCGATCGGGTAATGCGTGTTCGCTCTGCAGACAGCCGGTTCCCCTGGAGCCGGCTTTTTCGTGTAAAATGGGGATGGTTTGCCCGGTAAAACTCATTATGATGGCCGTTCATTTTTATCTGAAAGGGAACGGAACATGGATCAGACCTATTTTAAACTGCAGAATGGAAGCGACGTGCGCGGTATTGCACTCGAGGGCATCGAAGGCGAATCCGTCAACCTGACGCCGGATATCGCACGGACCATCGGCTTTGCCTTTGCCCGGTGGCTGGAAAAGAAGCTGAATAAGACCGGCCTTAAAGTTGCCGTCGGCACCGACTCCCGCCTGTCGGCGGAAGCGATAAAAAGCGGCGTTTTCCAGGGATTGGAAAAAGCCGGTGCGGCCTGTTTCGACAGCGGTCTTTCATCGACCCCGGCCATGTTTATGTCGACCGTTTTTGAAAACCATGCCTACGACGGATCGATCATGCTGACGGCCAGCCATCTGCCGTTCAACCGCAACGGCCTGAAGTTTTTCATTCGCGAGGGCGGCCTCGGCAAAGAGGACATCAAAGAAATCCTGACCCTGGCCACCGCAACCGGAAGCCTCGAAGCGGCGGAAACGACCGGCGTTGAGGCGATCAACCTTATGGGCGATTATGCCGGCCACCTCGTCGACATTATCCGCAGCGGCGCCGGCAGCGAAAAGCCGCTGGAAGGCCTGAAGATTGTCGTCGATGCCGGGAACGGTGCGGGCGGCTATTTTGTTGAAAACGTGCTGCAGCCGCTGGGTGCCGATACCGCGGGCAGTCAGTTCCTCGATCCGGACGGCTCGTTCCCGAACCATATTCCGAATCCGGAAGATCCCGACGCGATGGATGCCATCATTGCCGCGGTTAAAGACAACGGCGCGGACTTCGGCATTATTTTTGATACCGACGTGGACCGCGCCGGGGCTGTGGATAAAAACGGCAAGCCGATCAACCGCAACCGCTTTATTGCCCTCATGTCCACCATTGTGCTTGAAGAGCATCCGGGCACCACGATTGTCACCGACTCCGTCACCTCCACCGGCCTGAAATGGTGGATCGAAGAAAAGCTCGGCGGCGTGCACCACCGTTTTAAACGCGGATATAAAAACGTCATCAACGAAGCCATCCGCCTCAACGAATGCGGCACCCCGAGTTTCCTGGCCCTGGAAACCTCCGGCCACGGCGCGCTGAAGGAAAACTATTTCCTCGATGACGGGGCCTACCAGATTGCCAAAATCCTGATCAAGATCGCGCAGCTTAACGCGGCCGGTGCGGGCACGGTGGACGAACTGATTGCGGAGCTGCCGGAACCGGCCGAAGCCATCGAATTCCGTCCGCAGATCCTGGTGGATGATTTTTCCGCGTATGCCGACGAGGTGCTCGCCGGCTTCAAAGCTTTTGTTGAGAAGCAGGAGGGCTGGTCCCTGACGCCGAATAACTTTGAGGGCGTGCACGTGACCACCTCCGACGGATGGATCCTCGTCCGTAAATCGCTGCACGATCCGCAGATCCCGATCAATATCGAAAGCGATGTGGAAGGCGGCACGGCACCGTTGAAGGATGCGGTGCTTGAATGCCTGTCGGCCTTTGACGGCCTGAAGCTGTAAGCGTCGCAGTGGAATCGGCCGTCCGCGGCACGGCTTAAGGAGTCTGGTTTGAAGAAATGGATATTCACGGGGTTGATGGCCGCGCTGCTGTCAACCGCTTCGGGGGAAACTTCGGCGACGGTCACCTTTGATACGCGGGTGCCGGGAAAAACCAAATCGATCAAAACCTGGGGCATTGATGCCACGTGGCTCAATTTCTATAACGCGCGGGCTTCGGCACGCAATGCCGGGGAGATGATCGATTTTATCCGCATCGGGTTTTACCTGCACGAGCCCTTTAACGAGGACGGCAGCCTCAGCGCGGGGCAGATCGAGATGCTGGATAAATCCCTCGAGTTCGTGAACACGGTCGATAAAAACCTGCCGCTCATGCTCAGCCCGAATAACATGAAGGGCATTATCGAGTGGTACAAGGAAGCCGACGGCCGGGCGAATATTGAGCGCTGGTATCACGTGATGCTCAAGACCCGCGAATATGTGGAGTTGAAAGGGTATCGCGTGGTCGCCCTCGAGGTGTTCAACGAGCCCGACTGGAAAAAGTGGAACATGGGGACGAAGGAAGATCTCAATGAACTGTTCGAGCGCTGCGAGGACTGGGGCGTTTTACGCGTGGGCCCCGCAACACTCAGCACGGGGCCGGCGGAAAGCTGGTACGAGGCGATCCGGAAAAATATCGACTGCGGCGGCACCCATACGCTCGGCGGCAGCATGAAGCAGTATATTGACTTTATTCAAACCGTCAAAAAAGACCGGAAGCACTTCAAGAATCCGGAGGTTCACGCCCTCGTTGAGGTCATCGTCGGCGCGGAAGAGGGCCTGGATTCCGTCTGCTGGTGGGACCAGATCAACGTCGGACGCGCGGCATTCATGAAGGCATGCCAGGGCAGGCGGATAGCCTATGAAGTCGTCGAGGAAAACTGGAGTGCGGCCTGCGTCTATCGCGGACCGGACGATGTGCTCTACGGGTTTGCCGGCACCAATGAACGCACCAACGGAAAGCCCACCCGCTATAAATTTGTCTGCCGGAATGAGGATGTGACCTATTGCCTGAACGGCAACCGGAAAAAAGGGGAGTTCCGGAAAAAGGGGGAGCCCTTCTGGGTTCAGGCGAAAGATGACAGCGGGGAAAAGAAAACCATCACCCGCTGGTTTACCATTGTCCCCGGAAAAATCGCCACGCCGGCTCCCGCCCGCCGCCGCCACGCAATCGATCCGTCCCTGCTCGATTTTTAAAATTTTTCCCGGTTTTCGAAAGGGCTGCTATAGGTGTGCCGGCACCGGGGCCTGCCTGTCCTTTTTGCGCAGACAGGAAGGTCTACGGAACCGGAAGGTTCCCAGGGTTGGAGCGTGTTGCCCAGGAATCTCACCCATCCGTGTGTCGCTGCCCTGAGCCATCAGCTTTTTGATCAAAACCCGCTCAAAATACCCTTTTCAGGGTATAGGCAGACGTCGCCTTATCTGTGATTGTCTTTAAGTTACATCGAAAAGTTTTTTTAAAGATGCAGTAACGGGACAGGGCCTGAAAAAACAAAGGGAGATTATGATGAAAAAAATTATTGGAATGGCGGCGCTCGCGCTGGGGCTGGCCTGCGCGTCGAATGCGGCGATCATTATTGACGTGGTCGGGGATGGAACCGGATACGACATTACCGGTTCGCAAGTCGCGGACTGGCGCTCGACAGGTACGAGCAAGACCTTCGACGTCGATGGCGACAATGTCTACGGAACGAAAGGGCTGTTTTTCGGCGGCGATTCCTCGGACGGCAACCAAGGCGGCGGTAACCTGTTTACAGAACACACGAAAGTCGGCGCAAGCTGGGCGACCTTCTCCGCGGGCGAGGATTTTTACGCTGTGGCGGAGGGCGGAACATTTGGCTACGGTATCATTGACAATCCGAATTTGGCCATCGCCTCCACTGTCGCTGACTGGTCCATTAGATCCGGGGGATTCAACTCCGTAGCAGGAGGTGATCAAGGCTGGCTGGAGCTTTTGAAGTTCACCATTGACGAGGATATTCCGGACGTGTTTCGCATTGGCCTTTTTGCGGAAAACTACAACGAAAACTGGACGCCGGCCGGACTGCGCATTTCAGCCGACGACGGTACCAACTGGGCCACGGTCACCGATTTGTCAACGAGCGGTCCCCAGGCCAGTATGGTCTTTTTCGATGTCGATCTCAACGGGGAGACCAGCGGAACCTTCTTGATTGAGGCGCTGGACCAGGCAGGTGCTAATGGCACAAGCGTTGGCGGCGTCACGTTCGATGCAGATTGGCCGCCCTCTGCCTCCAGCGATGCCGTCACGGTGATAAAAAATACCGCGAAGAGCATCACGCTGATAGCTTCGGACCCCGAATCCAGCTCTCTGACTTACACGGTTGGTTCCCCGACCCACGGCACGTTGACCGGCACGGCTCCGGACCTGACCTACACGCCGACCTCGGACTACATCGGCACCGACTCCTTCACGTTCGAGGTCGATGACGGCAATACCACCAGTAGCGTCGCCACGGTTTCGATCCGGGTTGTCGATCAAATTTGGGTGGGCAGCACGGATGCCACTTGGGCTACTGCGGCCAACTGGAGCGGGGGCTCCGTGCCCGGCACCGGTGAAACGGTGGCTTTCGAAAATGCCGGCAACGGCAATACCACCATTGATCTCGGATCGGGAGCGACAGTCGGCAGTATCGTATTTAATACGGCTTCGGCTGCGGCCTACACGATCGGATCAAGCGGCACCCAGACCCTCACGCTAGATGACAACGGTTCCATCACCGTGGATTCTTCCGTTACCGAAGATCTGACTCTCACCGCCGTCATCGCCGGCGGCAGCGCCGGAAACGAGGTGACGCTGGCCCATTCCGGTTCCGGCACCCTCACCCTCAGCGCGCATAATACTTTCGTCGGCACCATTGTTGTCGATGGCGGCGGCACCCTCAAAAACGGTGCCACCAGCGGCGCGACCACTGCCAATAACCTGGACTCCCTTGGTGACTTTGGTAATACCTTCGTCTTCAGGAATGGAAGTACGTTCGATATCTCCTCCGGAACTAATACCGAACGTGGGTTCAAAGGGTATGGCACCGGGAGTTTTGTCTTCGAAGACGGCACTACGCTTCTCAATTCATCGACTGTGCTTAAGAAAGACGCGTTTGATGATGAGCTCACATTTGCGGGCGACGTGACCATCGGAGGCAACGGACGCATTGATATAGACGGCAACATCACCGTCACCGGAACCGATATCACCATCACAGTCAATAACTCGGAAGCTATCGTTATTGGTGGGGACCAAAGTTCGCAATCGATTTTTGCCTGGATCATTGAGGATGGCCAATGCAACATAAATCCCGGTGATAATCAATTTGGTGACAATGCGACGCTCAGGTTTAAAAGTGGTGCTGAGTTTCGGATCAATGGTGCCGATGGAACAGAGCTCTCCAATGATCTCTTTTTCGAAGAAGGATCATTAATCACAAGGCGATTCTATGCCGGTACCTTGCAGCATCTCAACGGCCTCGTCACGCTGGAAGGCGAATTGACTGTTAATGCAGACGGAGGAACGGTTGCATTCAACGCTGGTCTCACAGGAAGTGGCGACATGAATTGGAACCAAACCGGAAACATGCGGGTCGGCACCAGTTTCGACGATAGTGCTTACACGGGGAAGTTGATCTTCAGCGATGCGGGTGGCAATAAGCAGTTGCTGTTTGCCGAGACCGGTGCCAGCGCTATTGTCCGCAGTGGCATCACGATCAGTGAAAATGGCGAGGGCCTCTTCGACGTCAATGTCACTGACTCTGACTCGACCCTGACGCTTTCCGGTGTCATCGACGGCTCCGGAACCGCAGGCATCACTAAGCTGAATGCGGGAACCGCCATTCTAAGCGGAGCCAACACCTACAGCGGCGCGACGACGATCAGCGCCGGTACGTTGACGCTGTCAGACAGTCTGGCGCTTCAAAACAGTGCATTGGATACGGCTGGCAGTATCACAGGAACTGCAAGTGCCGGCCTCAAGACCACGGTTACCACGCTGACTTTCGGCGGCCTCACGGGGAGCAAGGATCTTGGCTCGGTCTTCACTACCTCTGGTGGCTATAGCGGTGTCACGGCATTGACCCTCAATCCCGGCACAGGCGTGGCGAATTCCTATTCCGGCATCATCGCGAACGGAGCCTCAGGCATGTCGCTCACTAAAACTGGTGACGGCACGCAGACCCTCTCGGGCGCCAACACCTACAGCGGTGCGACGACCATCAATAACGGCACCCTTCTGGTCAACGGCGATAGTTCCTCTGCAACCGGTACAGTAACCGTAGATGCAAATGCCACGCTCGGCGGTTCCGGAACGATCGGCGGTGCGGTGACCGTCAACGGCACCGTTGCTCCGGGAGAAAGTGTTGGTACGCTCACGGTGGATGATAGCGTGACCTTCTCTTCAGGATATTTTGATTTGGAGTTTGGAAGTGGTTCGGCGGATAAACTCGTTGTGTCGGGCACATTGTCGCTTGGTTCTGCGGTAGCTAACCTTTCGTTGGATACCTCTGAATTGACCACTGATAATGGTGATCTTTATATCATCGCTACTGCTCCCTCTATTACCGGTCGATTTATCGATTATCCAAACCAGGAAGGTAACGCGATTTCAGGTACTAGTTATTTTCTCCACTATGTGGAAGGAGCCGACGGTGCTGATGATCATATCCAGATCAACAAGTCTTCGACTCCCACCAGCTCGGGGATTGATCTGCGGGCGTTCCAGACGTCGGACGGGGTGGTGGTTGAGTTTGTGGCGTACGATGTCGAGGCGGACGGCACGATCGAGCTGCAGCTGCTGGATGGTGAAGGCGCGGTGGTCTGGACGGGTACGATCGATGTGACCGCGGGGCCGCAGTCGTTTGCGCGATTCCTGGTTCCGGGGCTGGAGCTGGGCGGCTCGTATGATTTCCGGGTGCGCGACGAAGTGGGCCAGTGGTGGGATGCCGACGGCGTGACTGTTCAGGCGTTTGCTGCGGAAATGACCAGCGCGTCGCTGACCGGGATTACGCTGAGCTTTGACAGCCAGCCGGACCGCGTCTACGACATCGAATGGACCGCTGAGCTGGGCGGCACGTGGCAGACGGTCACGAACGTAACGGCTGTTGCCGAACAGACCGCCGTGGTGGTGGATTATCCGGGCGATTCCAACGGCTTTTTCCGGGTGCAGCTCCGATAGCGCACGCCGTCCGTGCTCCCGCTATGCGGGCGGGGGTGCGTACAGGATTTGGAATTCGGGGAGACCGGTCGCGAAACCGTTCAAAAGGCTTGGAATTCGGGTTTGGAGTTTTACGGCGGGCCCGCATGTGTTAAACCCTTGCGGGTTGCCGGATTCTGCATCACGCGGTCGGCCGTATTTCCAAAGGTTGGATATGATATGAACAAAAGAGAAGGAATTGCGCTGTTGCTGCTGTCGGCTTTTCTTCCTGCCGTGCTGGCCGGGGAAGGCGGCACGCCGGGGCTGTTGTTTGCCCCCGATGTTCAGGTGTTGGAATTCGAGGCGGCGTCGGATGGTGCGGCAACTTCCATCCGCTGGAAAACCGGTCTGGAGTTGGGAATCAATGCCTACCGTGTGACGCGGGAGGATCTTCATGGCGCAACGCAAACCGTCGGCCGGGTTCATGCCCGGATGGGGGAAGGGAATGCGTATACACTCGGCGATCCCTCCGCGCAGGTCGGCGATGTTCTGAAATATACCCTGTTTATGAGCTCGAACTACGGGGAGACGCGGGTTGATGAGTGGCAGGGCACCGTTGGGCTGATGGAAGAGGTGCCGGAACCGATGGCCTTGACGGCCGCGATTACAACGGCAGAGGCGTCGACTCCCGTGTCGGAGCGCAAATGCTGGATCGGCAATGTCGACCGCGTGAAGGTTTGGGCCGATGCGGCACCGGCCGACCGTATCCGCTTCAGTCTGACTGAGGAGGGGGTCTATAAGGTCACCGCCCGGGAGATCAGCGATGCCGGCGGCTGGGATTTCTCCGTGGTCACCAATGCCCTGGCCACCACCAATTTGGCCATGAGCTGCCGGGGGGAGGCCATCGCCTGGCATCCGCTTGATGACGGCCTCATCTTTTACGGGGTTGAGCCCGAATCGCGCTGGGCCCCGGAAAACGTCTACTGGATTGAATTCGGCCCCGGCCTGAATATGGCTTCCATCGACGGCACCCCGCCGGAAAACGGCACCGCCAACGCGTGGTTTATGGATGAATGCTTTGTGCAGGGCACGGCCGATACAGGCCAACCTACATATTGTTCTCTGACCGAGTCTCCCGCTGTTTTTCTTGCTCATTCAAGGTTGTTGAGTGGTGATCTGGATCAGGTGGTTCAGGAGCTGCCCGGATGCGCGCCGGGCCTATGGACGGGTTCCGTGGCCGTGACCCTGCACTCATGGTATTATGGCGAAACGGGGACGGTGGATGTGCATACCGGCCGGGTTTCTGTCGGCACTGCGGATCTGGGTGACGTGACCTGGTCCGGTGAGCAATATATAATCGCCGCCTTTCCCTTTGCTTCCACCAATCTGGCGAATGGTTCCGCCACACTTACGGTTGAAAACATTGCGGCCGATCCGGGGTATCCGGTGGATCATACCCGTTTTTTCTGGGTGTCCCATGCCTTCAGCTATGCGCGCCAATATAAGGCGGCCGGCGGTGCGTTGCGCTGCCGCGGCGGTGCGGCCGATACGGTTTCGGTGTCGGGATTTTTAACCAATGCACTCGTTGTGCTGGACGTCAGCGCAACGAACATGCCCGCAGTGATCGCATCGGCCGATTTGGTGTATGATGGAAGCTCCTCGAACTGGAGTGCCGCTTTTGCCTGCGGGGACACGTCGACCGTATATCAGGTTTCTTCGGTTGCGGACGGCCTGCGCCGGCCGTCGGTGCGCGGTGTGCAGGATGTGGATTGGACGGCGGCTTCGAATGCGGTTGACTATGCCATTGTGCTTCCGCCGGAAGGGTGGATGGCCGGTTTCCGCGGTGCATTGCAGGCGCTGGCGGATTTCCGTAATGAACAGGGGTTGGTTACGGCGCTTATTGACGTTGAGTCGATTTATAACTGCTTCAGCGATGGATTGGTGGATCCGGATGCGATTGCCGCGTTTTGTTCGGCCGGGGTCTCGAACTGGACGGACCGATCCCTGCAATATGTACTGCTGGCGGCGGACGGTTCCATCGATTTTAAACATGACCGCTTTACCGCCGGCGATGACCAGGGCAGCTTTATTCCGACGGTAGTAAGTGGGCATAGTTTCAGCGGCGGTGAAGCTTCAGTTGTAGCGCTGGATGCGGCTTTCGGTGATGTTGATAATGACGGCAGTCCGGAGGTGGCGATCGGCCGTCTGCCGACCGGCTTGACGCAGGAGGTGGCGGTAGTCGTTCAGAAGACCATGGATTATGAAGCGGCCCGGCTGCGCAGCGACGACTCTCTGGCCAAGGCTTATGCCGCCGTGGTTCCTGATTGGAATAACACGCCGGGGAGCTCGGCCTATTATGACTTTGATCTTGCCTGTGATCGTATCATTGCGCCGTTGGAGAATGCCGGCCGCATTCACGTTGCCTGCCGGCCGCCGACCAATGATCTGAGCAATATGACCTACGTGAAAAACAATCTTCTGTTTCCGGCTCTGGATGCAGGTTCTGGTCTGTTTCACTTTTTTGGCCACAGTAACAAAATCCAATTGGGATACAGCGATAAGGTTTTATATGCTTACAGCGATTTTGAGTCGGCAAACTGGGATATCCCCGCAGTTGCTGTAGTTATAGGCTGTCGACCGAATGTTTGGCACTGGCTGTCCTCGTCGCGAACACTGTTGCCATATGGGGTGTTTGCGGAGAATACCGGTTTCGCAGCTGCACTGGGTGCGACGGGTTTTCTGCTGGCTGATGAATCCGAGGAGCTTGCTGTGTATCTCTACGCGAAGGCCGCTGAGGACGGGCTGCTGCGACTGGGCGATGTTTACGTGGCCGGTTTGCGTGAGGCTTTCGAAAATCCGCTTAATCCGAATCGCCTGTCGCTTCCGGAGCGCGATCAATTTACGGAACGGCTGCAGTGCCTGAGCCTCATCGGTGATCCCGCTCTGGTGATTCGGCATGATATTACGGCTACGGGAACGGATGTGAACTGGCTGGTCGGATATGGGCAGACGAACGCCAATGCGGATGTGGCCGATGCGGATGGTGATGGGTGGCCGACTTGGCAGGAATATCTGGATGATACCCATCCGGCCCGGAACACGCTTCAGTTTTTGGGTGCTGGGGTGGATAGCGACTCGGGGCTGCCGTTGATCGCATTTGAAACCACGGCAACGAATTCGTATCAGCTGGACTATAAGCCAAGTTTGGACGGTTCCAATGATTGGGTCTCGGTTTCCTGGTCATCGGACGGTATAAACTGGAATCCGGCCGCGACGAATATTGTGCCGGCCGGGCCGGTTGAGACGGTGATGGTGCCGGCGTCGATGATCGAAACACAGGGCTTCTTCCGTGTGCGGACCGGAGAATAGCATATAAATTAATGGGAGTGCGGCGGCTCTGGACGCCGCTTTGAAAGCGCGGCCAGCCTTCTGCGCACTCCAGGGCGCTGTTGCACGATAGAACTAAGAACGACGAACGAGAGTAAATATGAAATACCGCAGACAAAAAGATATCGTGGCGCGCAAGGTGGCGGGGGAAAACCTGCTGATCCCGATTAACGGTTGTACGAAGAAGGTCTATACGCTCAATAATGTGGGGGTTCGGCTTTGGGATGCGCTGGAAATTCCGAAGTCGGAGGATGAGCTGGCGGAGGTTCTGGTTGATCGGTACGGCATTTCGAAAGAAACGGCGCTGAGCGATACCCGGGCATATCTGTCCGACATGCTGCGTATGGCATTGGTGGTTCAGGAAAAAGTTGCAGGGGCGGGCCCGGTCTCGACGGAAGGGGTCTGAGCAGGGGCGTGTGCCTGCAATGCGTAACTTCCACAGGAGATCGTGGATATGTGTGAGAAAAGTTGACATCAACTTTCTTGTGTTTTTTACAGATAATTTTAATGTGTCATTAATGGAATTGAATTAAAGGAGAGAAAATGAGCGCTGAAAACGAAGATTATTTTGCACCGACGGTTTCTGAACATTCGCTGGATCCCGGAGGCAATTATGTGAGTCCCACGACGAGTGATGGGCCGGGAACATTGTCAGTTCCATCAAATGTTGAATAAGACTTGAACCGATCTACTTGTTTTTAAAGAGGCAGCGTGATGCCAGTTACGTTGCTTCTTTGCGTTTAAATTCGCTAAGGCAGAGCTATGAATAGGCTTTCTATAGCAAATGTTGTGTATTCTCTTATCGGGCCTCTGGATACTTCTCTTTTCGATACTTCATATGAGGAGTTTTGGGTTGAGGACGATTCTGCTGCTGCTTTTAAATGCGAGATTTATTGCAATGGGTCTGACGGCGGCATCGCATCTCTTCCCTTGAATCTCATTGAACCTTGGTCGTTTCGTGCGAATGAGGAAAACTTTGAAATTATCCGTCGAAATCGGGCCGGAGAGTCTATATGGAGAATCGAAGCTCCGCTTTCATTTCATAAGGCGTTTGTTTCATGGAATCCTGAAGTTTTCGCTAAGCACTATGATTCATATGAAAAATCATGGAATACCGGTCTGGGGTTGGCTCTCGTAATTATGAGTCTAATTCGACGTGAAGGGCTTCTTTTTCATGGCGCTGCTGCGGTGTTGGATGGTGATGGAGTTCTTTTTGTCGGCGTCTCTGGAAGGGGAAAGAGTACAATTTCAAGATTGTTGAATAAATGCGGGGCTCATGTGTTAACGGACGAGCGTCCGGTAGTTAGAAACACCCATGTTTTTTGGGGGGGGCATTCTGGTTCTGGATTTCATGTCTATGGATCGCCGTGGCCAAGCAGTGCGGGTTATGCGTCCAATTCTAATGCGGTATTGAAAAAGATCTATTTTCTTGAACATGGGCTACAGAATCAGATTACTCCAATTTCCACTGCCGATGCGTTTTCCCGGTTGATATATGTAGCTATGATTCCGTGGCAGGATCCTGAAATATTCGATCCGTGTCTTAAGACCGTGGAGTCCCTGCTGGCGAACGTTCCGGCGGCGGTGCTGTCTTTTAAGCCGGATGAAGCCGTGGTGGAGACGATCCGGCAGGATCTCGCGGCGGAGCGCGATGTCATCTGTACCCCCTGAGCAATGCCCGTCTGCACGGAGCTTCATGCTGCGGGTCTGTCCGTGGGCGTTTGTATGGTCCGGCTTATTACCGCAGTGTCGGAAGTAAACGTGATCGGATCTGTTACAGGGTCAAAAATTCGTATGAGTTTTCGTGCTTCCGGAACCTTTTAGCGGCTATCCTTTTCGAATGAATTTGCATAAGGGGAAGTTGAAAGAGGCGACGCGGGCGCTGGGCCGGGCGTTCAGTCTGGCCTGGGCCGGCTCGCCCCGGCTGTCGGTCGCTCAGCTTTTCCTCTCTTCCGTTCAGGCGCTGCTTCCGCTCTTTGGCATGTTTGCACTGAAACAGGCGGTCGATGCAGCGACCGCGCTGGAATTTGAGGCCCTCACTCAGTCGCGCGATTTTTCCATTCTTCTGAAAGAGCTTTTCAGGGATCAATCATCACGGATCATTTGTTTCTGGTTTGTGGCCGGGGCGGGGGTGATGGCCGGAATGGCCTTTGTTCGGGCGGTCTCCGCCTGGGTGGCGGAACAGCATGCCATTGAAGTGAACGATCATGTGCATGAACTGCTGCATGAGAAGATGATGGACGTCGATCTGGCGTTCTACGAAAATACTTCGGAGCAGAACCGCCTGCATCTGGTTCAGGAACAGGCCATGACGCGGCCGATCGGTGCATTGGGTGGTCTGTTTCGTCTGATACGGGGGGTGGTCGGCCTGATCGGGGTGCTGGTGCTGCTGGCTTCCCTGCAACCCTGGCTGGCGGCGCTGCTGGTATTGGCCGGGGCCCCGGGGCTGCTTATTCGCATGATCCGGAGCCGCCGGCTTTACGAATGGCGCCGCAGCCTGACGCCGATGGAGCGCGAGGCCAATTATTTCCACCGTCTCTTGACCACGATTGATTTTGCCAAAGAGGTGCGTTTGCTGGGGTCCGGCGCATTTTTCCGTAAGCGGTTTGTGGATGTGCGCAAGAAACTGCGGGAATCCCGGTTGGCCTGGCGGCGGAAAGTGCTGGGTGAAGAGCTGGCCGTTCAGCTTTTTACCCTGGTGGTGGCCGCGGGAATTCTGCTCTGGCTGACCGGGCAGCTGATCGGCGGGGTGATTACGCTGGGTTCGCTGGT
>JBFJYX010000006.1:0-20435 GCA_041622415.1 Pontiella sp. | reverse complement strand
CTCGCTCACCGGCCACATGGTGCTTTCCACCCTGCATACCAACGATGCGGCCGGATCAATTGCCCGCCTGGCCGATATGGGCGTCGAAAGTTATCTGATTGCCTCGGCGCTCACCGGCTCGCTGGCGCAGCGGCTCTGCCGCCGCATCTGCCCGCACTGCGCCGAACCCTACACCCTGAGCCACGGCCATCTCTCCGATTTCCCGGAAGCGGTCGAGCCGGAATACCAGCTCCATCGCGGCAAAGGCTGCGCGGTGTGCGACGGTACCGGTTTCTACGGCCGCGTCGGATTGTATGAACTGATGACTGTGAATGACGAAATGCGCGAGCTGATCCAGAAATCGCCCGAAGCCGGTCCCATCCGCGCGCTCTCCCGCCGCTCCGGCACCAAGCTGCTGCGCGAGTGCGGCTGGCAGGCCATGATGGACGGCGTCAGCACGGTGGAAGAAGTGCGGAGAGTCACGCAATGGGCATAAACGGGGTCGCGGGTCGTAAGGTTGAAAGTCGAAGGTCTGAAAGCAGGCTGACGCTGAACTTTGGACTTTCGACGTTCAGACTTTGGACTGAATCATGAAGAAGTTTTCCTACAAAGCCATTACATCGAGCGGGGAGTCGCGGACCGGCCTCATTGAAGCGCCGTCCGAGGCACGGGCCGTCCAGCAGCTGCAGCAAAAAGGGCTGGTAGTGCTCAATATTGCCGACAGCGCCTCCGGCGAAGGTTTTTCCTCGGCCTCAAAATCGCTCGGCGGCCGCATCACGAATCAGCAGCTGATGGAGTTTTCGTCTGAAACCTCCGCGTTGCTCGATGCCCGCATCCCGCTTGAGCAGGCGCTGAAAACCCAGGCCGATCTCTGCACGCACGAACGGTTTAAAGAGGTGCTCACCGAGGTCTGGAAAGATGTCACCGGCGGCGCCTCCTTTGCTGATGCGCTGGCGCGGCATCCCAAGGTATTTGAGCGTTTCTATTCCAATATGGTGCGCGGCGGCGAAGCCTCCGGATCGCTCGATCTCATCATGCGGCGTATTGCCGCGCTGCTCGAGCGCCGCCAGAAACTGCAGTCCAAAGTAATCACAGCGATGATCTATCCCTCGCTGCTGCTCATTATGGGTGTCGTGGTTGTGGCGGTCATGATGATGGTGGTGATTCCGAAACTGACCTCCCTGTTTGAAGGGACCGGTCAGCTGCTGCCCGCTTCCACCCGCGCACTGATGGGCATCAGCGCATTCAGCATCGAATACTGGTGGCTCGGCCCGCTGCTGCTGATTCTGGCTTTCGCCGGTTTCAAATTCTGGACCCGCAACGAAGAGGGCAAAGTGGCCTGGGGCATCAAACTGCTGAAATTTCCAATCCTTGGAAGTCTGCTGGCCGAAGCGGAAACCAGCCGGTTCTGCCGCATGCTCGCCGCGCTGCTTGAAGGACAGGTTCCGATTCTGCAGGCCATTTCGATTACCGGCGGAACGCTGGGCAATGCCGCGCTGCGGAAACTGATGCGCTCGGTCTATGAAAATGTACAGGGCGGCAAACCGATGGGCCCCGTGCTGCAGAACGAAGCGCTCTTTCCCGAACTGGCGGCGCGCATGATTGCCATGGGCGAGGATTCCGGGGAACTCGGAACCATGCTCGATAAAGTGGCGGAGCGTTATGAAGAAAAAGTCACCGCCAGCACGGAGCGGTTTGTCAGTGTGCTCGAACCGGCCTTTATCGTGATGCTCGCCGTTGTGGTCGGCTTTATCGTGATCGGCATGATGCAGGGCATCATGGCCATGAGCACCTCGGCGGGATAAAAACATGAAACGGATTTTTGACCGCGGAGGCACCGAGGCACGGGGGGTTGGAATTTCTCCGGGACTCCGTGTCGCGGGCAAAGCGGGTGGTAAACATTTAAATTGAACAGGAGGCAGTCAGAGATGAAGGATAGAAAAAGAAAACAGAGCAAATCGGGTTTCACGCTGGTGGAACTGTTGGTGGTACTGGTGATCCTGATGGTGATCGGTACGATTGCGGTGCAGAACTTTTCCGGCCAGGAGGATAAAGCCAAAGTCAAAGCGGTGCGTGCATCGTTCACGACGCTGGAAAATGCACTCGAGCGTTTCAAACTCGATATGGGCCGCTACCCGACCGAAGATGAAGGCCTGTCCGTGCTGATCACCGCGCCGGAAGACGACGACGGCAGCTGGGGTCCGAAATACCTCAAGAAAGAGCGCCATCTTCAGGATGCCTGGGGCAACGACTATCTCTACACCGCGCCGGGCCCGGACAGCGAACCGTTTGAAATTGTCTCCTACGGCGCCGATGGTTCCGAGGGCGGCGAAGGTCAATTTGACGCCGATCTCTCAAATCTGGATTAAGGCATCCGGTCGAAAGTCGAAATGTCCAGGGTCAAACGTCAGTTCAGGAAAAGTAAAAGGTCCGCCGCGCGGCGGTCGACCTTTGACTTTGGACCCTCAGACCTTCGACCGTTTAAGTCCGGCTTCACGATGATTGAGCTTTTGGTGGTGATGGCGATTATCGTCGTGATCACCACCATCAGTATTCCGACCATCGATGCCATGACGTCGCCGAAACATACCCTCCGCAAGGAGGGCCGGAAAATTATGCAGCTGATGACGGAAGCCCGAATGGCGGCGATGAGCCGCAAGGTGAGAATTGATCTGCGGATCGATGCCGAAACGCGGGAAATCCGTATGGTCGAGGCGCGCCGTTTCCAGACCTTGGAAACCGGGACTTCCGTTTTCCAGACCTCGGAAATCGACACCAATGTGTTTGAAAAGGTGGTGGCGTTTGATGAGGAATACACCCTCGAATCCTTCACGGCCGCCCAAATCGAGACCGATGATGCGTCCGACGAAGAGCCCGGTTTCCAAACCCAGGAAACGCCGGCTTTCGAAACCGGTGAAACTGTAGAGCCGCCGATGATTTCGTTTACCCACTTCGGCGGCAGCAACGGGGGCGGGATCTCGCTGCTGAAGGACGGCATGCGGCTCAATATTGCCGCCGATATTCTCACCGGCCGGCCGAAAACGGTTTCGGTTACTGCGGGAGATTCGAAATGAACAACCGCGACGGTTTCAGCCTGCTCGAAGTGCTGGTGGCGCTCGTCGTCTTTGCGGTCGGCGTGACCGGTATGCTGACGGCGCTGGGCTATAACCTGCGCGATATCAGCTTTACGGAAGATCATGCGATGGCGGTGCGGATGGCCTCGCGGGAAATGAATGCGCTGCGCCGCTTTACCTATGTCCCCGAGTCGGAATCCTCGGGCGAAGAGGGGCGCTTTTCGTGGATGGCGACGGTGACGGCGATGGATCTCGACGAGCTGCCCGGGATGGATGGCGATGACGAGAGCCTGACGGATGCCCTGGTGCCCTGCGAACTGGAAGTCACGGTATCGTGGAGCGATGATGTTGACGGCGATCCCGTCCACCGCGTGAAGCTGAACGGAATTGAACTTTTTGAAGATGAATAAAACCATGTCCAAGGTCATCGGGTCGAAGGTCGAACGTCCTTTATCCAGGGAGTCGCGGGAAAGCGTAAGCGTTTTTCCGACTTTCGACCTTCGACTTTCCGACGTTGGACCGTTTTCGCGCCGACGGCGCGAAGGCTTCACCCTGATGGAGCTGCTGGTGGCGCTGGCGGTGATGGGTATTCTGTGCGGCTCGATTGCGGGGGTGCTGCGTAATGCCACCGATTCGGTGGAGCAGGGAACCGCGGCGCTGGATAACCTGACGCGGATGCGGTCGCTCGAACTGGTGCTCGGCGGGGCGCTGCGCGATGCCCGGGCCCTGCAGCTGACGCAGGATGAACAGTCGATGCTGGAAGAGGAGGGGTCCTACGACTCGGCTGATGGCGACTACCGCTACCGCGGCGAAGAGACCGCGGTGGGCTTCTGCCTGGAACGCCCTTTCCTGGGTGCGGAGCGCGATGGCTATATGCACTGGATTGTGCTGGACGTGCGGACCGATGAAGAGACGGATGCCCAAAGCCTCTGGCTGACTGATGTCTCGTTCCTGCAGGGCATCGATAATCCGGTGGGCGAGGACTGGGGCGACAATGCGATGTTCACGTCCGACGCCGAGCTGCCGACGCAGGAGGTCCGGCTGCTGGATAACGCAGAGACAATTTTTTTCCGCCATTGGCAGCTGGATGAAGAGGGCATGACCGACGAGCCGGAACCCGTTGAGCTCGAAGCCGAGGATATCGAGGGCGACTATGCCCTGGAACTGCCTGATTTTGTGGAGATGCAAATCAAATTGCCGAAGATGGAAACCGAAACGCTCTATTTTGATTACAGCATTCGGAGAAACGGAATATGAGGTTGAAACGTCCAGTGTCGGAAAGTCGAAAGTCGGAGGTCCAGCGCGGATCTTCGGACGTCAGACCGGTCGACCTGCGATCTTCGACCCGTTCCAAAGAGGGCTCGGCGTTGATCATCGTGCTGGCGGTGGCGGTGGTGCTGGCGCTGCTGGTGGCGAACTTCGGTGCGGATATGAATGCCGAGCTGAAGGCGGCGGGCAGCAATTATGAAGAGGCGGTCAACGCCCAGCTCTGCCGCAGTGCGCTGGCACTGGCCCGGCTGGAGCTCGGGCAGGAGAATGCGCAGCTTTATGCCAACGGATACGGCGATGCCTATCTGATTTCCGGTTCGGAGGATTATGAATCGGCGATTGAGGAGCTGCAGGAATACCGCTCGGGCTATGAACTGGGCCGCGGTATGGCGGCGTATCAGCTCGTCTATAAACCTTCCGCCCTCGATCCGAATGACCTGGACCAGGAGAGCTGGCACCGCCTTTTTGAAGTGGCCTGCGATATGGATGAGGGCACCGACCGCAGCGAACGGGTTGACGGTATTCTCGACTGGATCGATTCCGACAGTAACACGCGCGCCAACGGCATGGAGGAGGATGACTACCAGGCCCTGGACCGTCCCCGCCATGTAAAGAACGGCAGCCTGGATTCGCCCGAGGAACTGATGCTGGTTTACGGCATTACGCCGGAGCTGTTTTACGGCCGGGGCTATCCCGCGCGTATGGAGGACGACATGGTTTGGGGCGGCGGTCTGCAGCGGTTTCTGATCGGCGATAACAGCCCCGAGGGCGAAGCGTCGGCGCAGTATATTCTGCAGGGCACCTATCCGGAAGATGTGACTGCGGATGAGGATGAAGAACTCGACTATGAACAGGTGAACACGCTGCCTGAAACCCTCTACCTGATTGCGCAGGGCTATATCCCGGAAGCGCAGGACGGAGAGGATGAACCCGCTTTGATGGAGGAGGCGGAGGAAACGGCGTATCTCTCCCGCCGCTTCCTGCTGGTGGAACTTAAGCTGGGCGAGGGGAATAACGCGGGCTATGAGCTCGAGGATATGGTGGAAAATGCTTCGGCCGAAATGATCGACCGCATTCTTACGTACGGCGTGCCGGAGCAGGAATAAATTCAGACCAGTCAGTTAGGAAAAAACGATATGAGCACAAAAACAACCATGTGTATCCTGTTCGGGGACCAAACGGTGGATGCCGCATTTGTCGACCACAGTATGCTCGGCACGCAGGTGCGGTTCGTCGAACGGTTCCCGCGGGATGAGCAGCTGTTTGAAACGATAGCGGAGCGGATGAAGGCCGAGGAAAAAACGCCGGCGCGTGTGGCCCTCTGCATTCCCCGGAATACCGTCATTCAGCGCACGCTGCGCTATCCCGCGGCCGCCCGCGAGGAACTTGAAAATATGATCCGCTTCGAGGCAGTGCGCCATATTCCGCTGCCGGAGGAGGATCGGCTGATGGGCTGGTCCACCGCGGACTCGCCCGACGGACAGCAGGTGGTGCTGAACTTAACGGCGGCGCGCCGCGCCGATGTCCGGGATCTGGTCGACCGCTTTGAACAGGCCGGTGTGCCGATCGACGAGGCCGTGGCGTTCAGTTCGGCGGTGTCGGCAAATCTTTCCGATATTCCGACGCTGCTGGTGCTGGCCGATGTGGGCCATATCGAACTCTGCCTTTACGGGGAGGGCATCCTGCAGGATTCGCAGCTGCTCCCGCGGTCGATGCCGGGATTCAGTCCGCAGCGGGTGGTTACGGCGGCGCGGCAGATGGCGGCCAAAAATAAAACCTGGCTGGGCGACGAAGGCATCAGCCGTATTCTGACCGGCGGAGCCGAACCGCTGAAGGAGATCGAGGATGAACTGGGCACGGCCTTCGGCCTGCACGTCCATCCATTGGAAGTTCCGGAAACGGAGGCGGCGGTTTTGACGGAAGACCAAACGCCTCTCGCCGAGGTGCTGCTGGCCGCATCGGTGGTGCCGGAGGTGACGCTCAACCTGATTGAAGATAAAAAACGCAAGGTGCCGATCAGTCGCCGGACGCTGATCATTTCCGCCCTCTGCATTCTGCTGGGGGCCGAACTGCTGGCGGCCTATGCGCTGAAATCCGGGTCCCCCTGGCTGCAGCGCAAAAAGGTGGCGCAGGAGATTCAGGAAATGAACCGCGTCACGGCCAAAGTCCAGGAGATGCGCACGCAGAACCGCACCTACCGCAAGCAGCTGATCCAGCTTGAACAGGTGTGTGAAACGCGCACGAGTACGATGGAAATGCTCAAATCCCTCTCCGAGGCGTTGCCGGAAGATACCTATCTGAACGGATTTTCCTATGACGGCAAGCAGCTGACCCTGAAGGGCAATTCGAAGGAGCCCGACAAGCTGCCGGAGCTGGTGATGGCGCTGCCGTTTGTTGATCGGCTCAATACGTCCGATATCGGCCCGAAAGAGAGCGAATACCACGAATTTGAACTCAGCGTGAGTTTGAGGAGATAAACTATGAAGAACCCTTTGGCAAAATTGTCGCGCCGGGAGCGGCTGTATGTATTGGTCGGCGGCACGGTGCTGCTGTTCGGGCTGGTGCTTTATCCGGTCGGTAAAAAGGCGACGGCCTTTCGTGAGGAACAGATGGAACTGCTGCAGGAAGAAGCGGCGCTGCTCGAAGAACTGTATATTCTCGAGCTGGATGGATGGGCCATCGAAGAGGAGCATGAAAAACTGAAACGGGCCCTGCGCGAGGCGGACGACCTGCTCTTCCCGCCGATCGAAAACCGCATTCTCACGCAGACCGCCATGATCAAACTGCTTAATGAACTCGGGCCCGACCTGGAATTGGAAACCACCGCCGGCCGTTCATCGGTCGGCGATGCGGCCAACCAGCTGAACCTGCAGCTCCGGGGCGAAGGGCGCTATCCGGAAATTCTGAAGTTTATCCACCGGCTGGAAACCTACCGGCCGCTTATTCTCGTTCAGGATTTTTCGCTGGCGGAAAGACGCACCCGTCGCCGCCGCCAGCGCAACCAGAGCACCGATACCGCCGAACCGCGGTTGTCGCTGAATATGTCCATCCAGATTATCTGCCAGGCCGGAGGTGAAAAATGATTCTGAATTATACCCGCTTTCTTATTCCCGGGCTTGGGGCGCTCTGTACGGCCGGGGCCGTTGCGGTCGTGATCTCCGCCCGCGCTCCGCTGGAAACCGGATTTGCCATGGATGACGAACCGGCCTACAGCGCACGGGTTCCGGAAAACCTCGATCCCGACAATGACCTGCCCACGATGGAAGAGGTGGTTGAAAAACACCTGTTTGTGAAAGAGCGCAAGGCCACCGGGCAAAACACATTTCCCGATCTGCTGGTGAAAGGCGTCTATGTCGGCGAGCAGAGCAGTGCAGTCTTTTCGCTCAAATACCGTCCCGAAGCCAACCTGCGGGTCTGGAAGGGAGATGTGGATTCCGTCATCAGCCGAATTACCGACGCGCGCGATACGCGCAAACCGATTGTCGATTTCCTCAGTGAATGGGATATCAAGGAAATCACCTTCAGCGGGGTGACCGTCGAGCACATCATCACCGGCGAGGTGGAAACCTACCTGGTCGACTATACGCCCTCCAAACATGTTGCTGACAATGCGGCCGCCGGCTATGGCCAGGGCCTGCTGGCGGTGACCGAGGAGAGCGGATCGAAAAACGCGGGCAATTCAAGGAACACGTCGCAGAATACGCGTCAGTCCTCGAATTCCGATCGGGCGCAGGCGTTTCAGCAGATGCGCTCCATGGTGGAGAACATGTCGCCTGAACAGCGGGCCCGGCTGGCGGAACGTATTTCCAGCGGTTTCCAGCAGGGGGATCAGCAGTCGAACCGGAACTCCTCGAATAATAACAACAACAGCCGGAACTCCGGTTCGTCTTCGAGAAACACCGGATCATCCTCCGGCAGCTCGGGATCCTCCTCCAGGAGCTCTTCCTCCGGCGGCAGCCGGTCGCGGTAATGATCACGCAGATGCCATAAGTGAAAGGCCGGGTGCGCAAGCGCCCGGCCGTTTTTTTTATAAACCGCTTTAGTCCGGGAAAGCCGCCGTTCAGTTTTGAGGGTCAACGTCTTCGTTGACCGATCCGCGCAAGGCTTACTGCAGCGGACATGGAGGACCATGTCCCTCCAATATTGAGGGAGGAATTTATCCTGATTCTCCTCCCGGGCAACTTCGGCTGCTGGCGCCGGGTTCATATTTCTGTCTACACAAGCTTCGCGGAAGCGCCCGGGTTTCGGGAAGATGGCGGGCCGATGCGCAAAAAAAAAGAGGCACTCAGAATGGGGATTCTGAGTGCCTCGGGCTGCCGAAGCAGCCCTTGTGGTTTGGGATGGGTATTGATTAGCTGCGGCTTTTGCGCATATCGGCCCGCATGGCTTCGCGTTCAGTATCGCTGAGTTTGCCGTCGCCGTCGGTGTCATATTTTTCCATGGCTTCTTCACGGCTCATGCGCTGGGTGTTGCCGCGTTCCTGGCGTGCACCCTGACGGCCCTGGCCGTTTTCGCCCACATTGGGACGTCCGCCTTCAGACGCAGCATCCGCTCCGGATTCTTTGTCTGCCATGAGCTGTGCGAGTTCGGTGGCGGAGAGTTCGCCGCTTCCGTCGGTATCATATTTTTCAAGCATGGCCGCAGTACCGCCGTCGGATCCTCTGCGCCGCTGACCGCGCTGGCCATCCTGACCGCCCTGACCGCGCTGTCCGCGCTGGCCCATTTCGCTGCGCATGGTTTCGCGTTCAGCATCGCTGAGTTTGCCGTCGCCGTCGGCATCATATTTGGCCAGCATTTCTTCAAAATTGGGGCGTTGTCCGCCGGCACCCTGCGCCTGTGCTGCATAGGCTGCGCCGAAGAGTGCCATGGTGAGTCCTGCTGTTTTCCATACCTGATTATTCATCTCTATCTCCTGGGTTGGGTTGCTTGATTGGTTGTGGTTATTAAACGCCGGACTGAAATATTTATTGTTCGTACATGTTTTTTTTTAACTTTTATTCCGTCGGCTTCGGCGGCCTCCCGTGCCCGAAGGGGGACAACACCTTTCCAAAGCCTGGAAATTTCCAAGCTCTGGAAACGGCCCGGGCTCGGGCGGCTTGCCGGGTACGACAATTATTAACACATATGTTTTAAATGATTTATATATAGACAAAAATGTATTTAAACCTGCCGGGGTGTCGGCGCGTTAAAAGCAGAGTAAAGTTATTTATTATTTTCTTAACCTATTGTGGATGCGGTAATAGTGATAAAGATGATCTTTTTATACATATTATGTAACCTGCTGATGGCACGTCATCTGCGAAGAGGTCTCCCCGTCCGATGCATGATTTGCTGAAGATTTGAACCCTAACCCAGAAGCAGGAGATACATATGAACAGGAAACATTTCATTGCGGTGACCGCACTGGCCATGGCGGTCTTTGGTGCAGCTGCAAAGGCCCAGGCTGAAGAGACGATTAAGGTCGGTGTGCTTCATTCGCTCAGCGGCACAATGGCGATTTCCGAAACTTCATTGAAAGATGTCGTGCTTATGGCGGTGGAGGAATTGAATGCCGCCGGCGGCGTTCTTGGCAAAAAAGTGGAAGCGGTGGTGGTGGACCCGGCGTCGGACTGGCCGCTGTTCAATGAAAAAGCCAAAGAGCTGATCACCAAGGAAAACGTGGCGGTGACGTTCGGCTGCTGGACTTCGGTGAGCCGCAAATCCTGTCTTCCGGTTTTTGAAGAATACAATGAACTGCTGTTTTATCCGGTGCAGTACGAAGGGGAGGAGCAATCGCTGAACGTGGTGTATACCGGCGCGTCCCCGAACCAGCAGCTGGTTCCGGCGGCGGAATATATGATGAAGGAAATGGGCTGCACCAAATTTTACCTGCTGGGCACCGACTATGTTTTCCCGCGTACCGCCAATAAAGTGCTGAAGGCCTACCTGAAGAGCGTCGGCGTGCCGGATGAAAATATCTACGAAGAATACACGCCGTTCCACCATCAGGATTATCAGACGATTGTGGCGAACATTAAAAAGTTCGGTGCTTCCGGCGATGCCTGCGTGCTGTCGACGATCAACGGCGACAGTAATGTTCCGTTCTACAAGGAATTCGCCAACCAGGGCCTGACGTCCGAGCTCTGCCCGATTATGGCGTTCTCCGTGGCGGAAGATGAACTCCGCGCCATGGACGTACAGCCGCTGGTGGGTCATCTGGCCGCCTGGAACTATTTCCAGAGCATCAAAACCGATGAAAACAAGGCGTTTGTGAAGGCGTTCAAAAAATACTGTGCCGACAACAACCTGCCGGGCGGTAAAGACCGTGTGACCGACGACCCGATCGAAGCGGCCTATTTCGGCGTCAAGGGCTGGGCCATGGCCTGTGAAAAAGCGGGCACCACCGATGTGGATGCGGTTCGCGAAGCGCTTTACGGCATGGAATTCGACGCTCCGGGCGGTAAGAAAAAATTCCATGAAAGCAACCAGCACACCTATAAGCCGGTGTATGTGGGCGAAATCCTGAAAAACGGTCAGTTTAAAATTGTGTATGAATCCGACGGTCTCGTTGAGCCGGATTCCTACAGCAAGCTGCTGCATACCGACGGTAAATTCCCGGCACCGACCGGCGGTCCGAAAAAATAATCTCTCCTCCTGTAGGGTTGTCGGGGCGCAAGTCCCGGCAACCTTATGTCCTCCAATCTCTGGAATTCATGAAGAACTTGAACCTTATAATTGCCGGTTTGCTGTGCCTGTCCGGGATGGCCGCCGCGGCGGAGCCGGTTGAAAAACTGCTCGAATCGCTGGCGTCTTCGAATGCCGCGGAACGGAAAGAAACCCTCAACCAGCTGGTCGAAACCGGGGATCAGCGTTTGATTGATATCCTGGGCGATTACCGGCTCGGCAGCCTTTATCTCTGGAACGACCGATTGGTACTGGGGCTGGAGGTTACGGAAAACGATGATCTGGATGAATTTGTTCATCTCGCCGATCTGTTCAGCCGCGTGCCGCTGACGGATGCGTCCGGCTCCGCGATCATTGTTCCGCTCGAGGAAACGGAAGTGGTTGAGCCGTCGCGGCGGGAACGCAAAAATGTACTCAATGCGATCATGTTGCTGGAACTGCACGCGCCGGATCATGCGCAGCGTCTTGAAGCCGTGCGGCGTTCCGGGCTGGGCAATGATATTGAAGGCCTCCGCGAAACCCTTTTTAAACGGTCGGAATCCGACCCGAAACGGAATATCCGCAAAAGCGCCAACGAAAGCCTGGCGCTGCTGCAGCTGCGGTTCGGGTCCGAGGACGAAAAACGCGCGGCGGTGAAAGAGCTGGGCCGAATCCGCAGCGTCCGTGCCCGGTCTTTTCTTGAAAGCCTCGACGATCCCGAAGCAGAGCGCGCCGTGAAAACCGCACTGGCCCGGATTACGACGCGCGAACGGCTGATCAGCACCTTCAATATTCTGAACTCCGGCATCTCCACCGGATCCGTCCTGGTGCTGATGGCGCTGGGACTTGCGGTGACCTTCGGCATGATGGGCGTCATTAATATGGCGCACGGCGAGATGATGATGATCGGCGCGTACACGACCTACTGCATGCAGCTGCTTTTCGGCCACACCCCGGATTCCCCCAACAGCATCTATTATGTTGTGGCTTTGCCGGCGGCGTTTCTGATGTCGGCCGCCTTTGGCGGGCTGATTGAATTGACCGTGGTGCGGCGGCTTTATAAACGGCCGCTGGAATCACTGCTCGCCACTTACGGGGTCGGATTATTGCTGATCCAGACCATCCGCCTGATCTTCGGCGATAACCGGCCGTCAAATTCCCCGGTCTGGCTGCAGGGCGGCATTGAGCTGTCGGAAGGCATGAGCCTTTCCTTCAACCGGATCTTTATTTTCTTTCTCTGTGCGGTCTGCGTGGGCGGGGTGGTTGCCCTGATGCGCTGCACGTCGCTGGGTCTTAAAATGCGGGCCGTGATTCAGAACCGCGATATGGCGGCTTCGATGGGGATCAATACGCGAATGACCGACAGTTTCACGTTTATGCTCGGGTCCGGCCTGGCCGGTATTGCCGGCTATGCCCTGACGACGATCGGGGGCATCACGCCGGATATGGGGCAGAACTATATTGTGGACTCCTTCCTCGTGGTCGTCACCGGCGGGGTGGGGAATCTGGCCGGGGTCGTCTGCAGCGGCATGGGACTCGGGCTGTTGAACAAGCTGCTTGAAGGCACCTTTTTCGGTGCCGTCTGGGCCAAGATTATTGTGCTGGTGGTGGTGATCACCTTCATCCAGTTCAAACCTTCCGGCCTCTTTGCTCCGAAAGGGAGGTTGGCCGATGACTGAGCGAACCATGAACGAACCGGCCGGTATCCATCTCGGATCGCTCTGCGGAGCGTCTGCCGGACAGATCAACAAAGCGTTTGGCGGCGTTATTCTGGCGGTTGCCGCGCTGCTGCCGCTGCTGGCGCAGGCCGGGCTGGTTTCCGTTGAAACGGTGAACATGGCCGGGCGCTATATGGCCCTGGCGATTGTGGCGCTGGGCCTGGACCTGATCTGGGGCTACACCGGAATCCTGAGTCTGTGCCAGGCCTTCTTTTTTGCGCTCGGCGGTTATGCCATGGGCATTCACCTGGCGCATCAGGGCACGCTGCACAACGGAATTCCCGAAGCGCTGTATGTGGTCTATCCCTATAAGATAGGCGAAACGCGCGGCATGGAAGTACTGCCCTGGTTCTGGCAGATCTTCAAACCGTTCCCGCTGACGATCATCCTCGGGATCCTGATTCCGGGGCTGGTGGCGGGCTGTATCGGGTTTGCCGGATTCCTGAGCCGGGTGCGCGGGGTTTATTTTTCGATCCTGACGCAGGCGCTGACGGTTGCGGCGATGATGTTTTTCAGCAAGAACGAGATGAAGCTCTGCGGCACCAACGGGCTGACGCATTTTAAAACCATTGCGGGATATGAACTCAGCGATCCATCCACGAAGATCGGGCTGTATGTGGTTACGCTGCTCTGCCTGATCGGGGCTTATCTGCTCTGCCTGCTGATCACGAAAACGCGGTTCGGGCGGGTGCTGCTGGCGGTGCGCGATTCCGAAACCGCGCTGCGTTTTGCGGGCTATAAACCCTATGCCTACAAAACCGCCATCTTTGTATTCGCGGGCATGCTGGCCGGACTCGCCGGACTGCTCTACACCCCGCAGGCCAATATTATGACGCCGTCCTATATGGAAGCGCGCTGGTCGATCCTGATGGTGATCTGGGTGGCGGTCGGCGGCCGCGGCACGCTGGTGGGTGCGGTCACCGGCGCCCTGGTCATCAACCTGCTCTACAGCATCATGACTTCGCAGTGGAGCATCGGCGGTTTTGACTGGAAACCCGACTACTGGCCGTTTGTGCTCGGTCTGCTGTTCATTGTGGTGGTGCTGGCGCTGCCCAACGGCATTGCCGGACTGTGGCGGAAGCTGATCGGTAAAGTGGCGGAGCTCGACTGATGGATCTGAAAACACCGGACTATGTAAACGACAATCCCGAGCAGAACGATCTGTGGGATAAAAAATACCTGCTGTTCCTGTCGGGCATCACGGCGGTATTCGACGGCTTCAAAGCACTCGACCTCGAAAACCTCGGCATTCTGCACAATGAGCTGCGGGTGGTGATCGGCCCGAACGGCGCCGGTAAATCAACGATGTGCGACGTCATCACCGGTAAAACCCGGCCGACCACCGGCACGGTCTGGTTCGACGGCACCGAGATCACGAAGAAAAAGGAAGATGAAATTGTGCGCATGGGCATCGGCCGCAAGTTCCAGACGCCGACGGTGTATGACAGCCTGTCGGTCTACGAAAACATGGAGCTTTCGCTGCCGGGATCAAAGAGTGTTTTTAAAACGCTGATTGCCCAGAACACCAAAGTGGAACGCGACCGCATTATGCATCTGCTGGAGCGGGTGCGCCTGGCCGACGATGCCGATACGGAAGCGCGTTACCTCAGCCACGGGCAGCGCCAGTGGCTGGCCATCAGTTCGCTGATCCTTTCCCAGCCGCGCCTGCTGCTGGTGGATGAACCGGCCGCGGGACTGACCGATGCCGAAACCGAGCTGACCGGCGAACTGCTGCTTGAACTGAAAAAAGAACACACCCTGATTGTGATTGAACACGATATGGATTTTGTCCGGCAGCTCGACTCGCGCGTCACGGTGTTGTGCGAAGGGCGGTCGATGGCCGAAGGCCCGCTGGAGCAGGTGAAAAACAATCCGGAAGTCATCGAGGCCTACCTGGGACGCTGATCATGCTGAATATAGATAAAATGAGTTTTTCGTACGGTGGGGTTCAGGCGCTCTTTGAGGTAACGATGGGGGTGCCTGCCGGGGAAATTGTCTGCATTATGGGTCGCAACGGCGTGGGTAAAACCACGCTCGTCCGCAACATTATGGGACTGCTTTCACTCTCCTTCGGCAGCGTGACCTTCAATGGCACCGATATTTCGGTGTTGCCGCCCCATAAGCGCGTTCGGCAGGGGATGGCCTATGTGCCGCAGGGGCGGCAGATATTTCCCCGCCTCACCGTCGAAGAAAACCTGCGCACCGGCCTCGCGTCGAAGCGGGACGAAATTCCGGCCGACGTGTTTGAATATTTTCCGGTGCTCGATGAAATGCGCAGCCGCATGGGCGGCGATCTTTCCGGCGGACAGCAGCAGCAGCTCGCCATTGCCCGCGCGCTGGTGACGCGCCCGAAACTGCTGATTCTCGACGAGCCCACCGAAGGCATTCAGCCCAACATTATCCAGCGCATCGGCGAGGTACTGCGTTCGCTCAGCCGCGAGCAGGGCATGACCATCCTGATTGTCGAGCAGTACCTGGATTTTGTGAAGGAGTTCAGCGACCGCTTTGTTTTGATGAATCGCGGCCGCGTGGTTGCCGCGGATGAAATAACCCATCTGCGTGAAGAGCTTGTGGAAGAGTATCTTCACGTTTGACGTTCATCCATTGCGACAACCCCGCGACCACTAAGGGAAAGAAAGTAGAGTAAGGAAGATCAGCCATGAAAAGAATGATTATAGCTTCTGCATTGATCGGATTGGGCACGGCGGCCATGGCCGCAGAAGAGGGATTCATGATTAAAGGGGTCGAAGTGTCGGGCTATCTCGACATGTCGATCTCCTCAACCAAATCCGATGCCGGAACGGATACTTCGTACGGGCTCGATACGGCGGAAATCCGGTTTAAATCGGAACTCGCGGATGATGTCTATATCGAAGCGCACATCGCCGGCAGCGGCGGCACCAACAGCCTGATGAACTCCGTCGAACTCGAACAGGCTTTCATGACCTATACCGGGGTGTCCAACCTGACGATTATCGGCGGTAAATTTCTGAGCTCCCTGGGATGGGAAGCCTACCATGCGCCGGATCTGTTTCAGTATTCCACCTCGGCCACGCTGGTCTATCCGGGCATGCAGAACGGCGCCGCCGCGAAATATACCTTCGATTCGTTTTCGGTCTATGCCGCCGCACTCGCGGGCGTTTGGGACAACTATGACAAGGATGGAAGACGCGGCGGTGTGGAAGGGCATATCCGTTTCACCGGTGTTGAAGATCTGACCATTTTTGTGGGGGGGGCCAGAGAAAGTTACGGGGCCTACCAGCAGTCTCTGATCAATGTCTGGGGCAGCTATTCGATAGATAATCTCCTGCTCGCAGCTGAGTTTAACTCGGTCCTCGACTGGGGAGCCGACGGAACGGACGGTTTCGGCTGGCTGTTTATGGCCAACTATACCTTCACCGATCAGCTCGGCCTGACCCTGCGTACCAGTGGATTGATGGTTGAGGATGATGCCGGTGCCGATGTGAATGACGATATCAAATTCACCATCGCCCCGTCGTATGCGCTGACGGACAATATGTCGTTTGTTCTGGAATATAATATTCTGGAAGACGGCGTGGCGGATGATACCATCCAAACTGCGGCATTTGAAACCATTGTAACCTTCTAGTGGTCTTGATGACCGGGCGGCCGATTCAGCGGCCGCACCGGTCAGGATCCAAAGATCCGGGAGGTGCCGAATAAGGAGCGAGGATGCATTTATCACCGAGGGAAATTGAAAAGCTGATGCTGCATAATGCCGGGTTTCTGGCGCAGAAGCGTTATGCGCGCGGCCTGAAGCTGAACTATGTCGAAACCGTGGCGTTGCTTTCCGCCCAGCTGCTGGAATTCATTCGCGAAGGCTGCTCCGTGGCCGAGCTGATGGAACGCGGAAAAAAACTGCTGGGGTTTGAAGATGTGATGCCCGGCGTTGCATCGATGTTGCCCGAGGTGCAGGTGGAAGGCACCTTTCCCGACGGCACCAAACTGATCACCGTTCACCAGCCGGTCTGCCGCGAAACGGGCGAACCCGAACTGGCCCTCCACGGCTCCGGCTTAGCCCGTGCTTCCGGTTCATTGCCGGTGGATAACGTTATCGAAGAAACGCCCGGCGAGGTCATCTGCGAAACGGGCGAGCTGGAGCTGAATGCCGGCCGCAAGACCCTTGAACTGACCGTGCTGAACCACGGCGACCGGCCGGTGCAGGTCGGTTCCCACTATCCCTTTTTCGAAACCAATCCGGCGCTGCTGTTCGACCGCGCCAAAGCCTTCGGTAAACGGCTCAACATCGCCTCCGGCACCGCCATCCGCTTTGAGCCCGGCGAATCCAAACGCGTCGAGCTCGTCGATATCGGCGGAACGCAGTCGGTGCGCGGCGGCAATGCGCTGATTCAATCGACCGATTCCAAGGAGGCCGCGCTGCAACTGGCCCTCGAACGCAACTTTAATCACAGGGAGGAAGCCTGATGAACATTCGTCGTAACAACTATGCGGCCATGTTCGGCCCGACCACCGGCGATAAAGTCCGCCTCGGCGATACCAACCTCCTGATCGAAGTCGAAAAAGACCTCACGGTCTACGGCGACGAATGCAAATTCGGCGGCGGCAAAGTACTGCGCGACGGCATGGGCCAGCAGTCCGGCGCCTCGCAGGAGGCGGCGCTCGATCTGCTGATCACCAATGCCCTGATTCTCGATTACACCGGAATTTACAAGGCCGACGTCGGGGTCAAAAACGGCCGCATTCACGCCATCGGCAAAGCCGGCAATCCCGACATGATGGACGGGGTCGATCCGGACATGATCTGCGGTCCGACCACGGAAGTCATTGCCGGCGAAAAGCTGATTCTCACCGCCGGCGGTTTTGACGCGCATATCCATTTTATCTGCCCGCAGCAAATCAACGAGGCGCTGGCTTCCGGTCTCACCACGATGCTCGGCGGCGGCACCGGCCCGGCCACTGGCACCAATGCGACCACCTGCACGCCCGGTAAAACCCATATCGAAATGATGCTGCGCTCCACCGATGCCTATCCCATGAATTTTGCCTTTCTCGGCAAGGGCAACAGCTCGAGTCCCATCGGACTGACGGAACAGCTCGAGGCCGGCGCCGCCGGGCTTAAACTGCACGAAGACTGGGGCTCAACGCCGGCGGCGATCGACTGCTGCCTTGATGTGGCGGAGCAGTATGATGTGCAGATTGCCATTCATACCGATACGCTGAACGAATCGGGGATGGTGGAAAACACCTGCGCATCGTTCAAGGGCCGCACCATTCACACCTATCACACCGAAGGCGCCGGCGGCGGGCACGCGCCCGATATCATGAAGCTGTGCGGCGAACCCAATGTGCTGCCGTCCTCCACCAATCCGACCCGGCCCTACACCGTGAACACTATCGATGAACATCTCGATATGCTGATGGTGTGCCACCACCTCGATAAACGCATTCCCGAGGATGTCGCCTTTGCGGAGAGCCGCATCCGCGGCGAAACCATCGCCGCCGAGGATATCCTGCACGACATGGGCGCGCTTTCGATCATCGCTTCCGATTCCCAGGCCATGGGCCGCATCGGAGAGGTGATCACCCGCACCTGGCAGACCGCCCATAAAATGAAGGAACAGCGCGGTCCGCTGCCGGAAGACGACGGGGCGGAGAACGATAATTTCCGCGCCCGGCGCTATGTGGCGAAATATACGATCAATCCGGCGGTGGCCCATGGCATGAGCCATGAAATCGGATCCATCGAGCCGGGCAAACTGGCCGATCTGGTTTTATGGCGCCCCGATTTTTTCGGCAGCAAACCCGAGCTGGTCATCAAGGGCGGCGTGATTGCACAGGCGCAGATGGGCGATCCGAATGCCTCGATCCCGACGCCGCAGCCCTTTTTTTCACGTCCAATGTTTGGAAGTTTCGGCTCGGCCCCGGCCAATAATTCGCTGGTGTTTGTTTCGCAGGCCTCGCTGGAAAATGTGGCCGGCTATAAGCTGAACAAGTCCGCCTCCGCCGTGAAAAACTGCCGGGGACTGACCAAAAAAGACATGAAGCTCAACGACCTGCTGCCCAACATTGAAATCGATCCGGAAACATACAAAGTAACCGTTGATGGCGAGCATCTGACCTGTGAGCCGGCCGAAAAACTGCCGCTGGCCCAACTCTATCAGTTGTTCTGATGGGGTTTCACCGCTGACGGTTGATGTAATATTCCGGATCGCGGTGATGGTGTGCAATGCAGGTTATGTAAATAGATGAATCCTCATGAACATACATGATGAAAAAGGGGAACCGCCCGAGATTAACACGGCGCGTATGTTCTCCAACCCGGCGCCAGAGCGTGGGGTTGTTTTCAAGAATGGAGATCGTGGTTGTAAAGGCCTCATAAAAGCGGTCGCCCAGGCCGGTCATCTGATCGTTGTAAAAATCAATCGCGTCCTGCAGCTCCGCATCGGCTGGAGGAACCAGAATAATGCTCATTGGCTTAAGCGGGGTTTAAACTCATCGAGCGGAATACCCTTGGTATCCCCTTTTTTGAACGCCTGGTATCTTGCTTCGGATTCGGCCACCCAGGTTTGTTCGATTTCAGGATCCGGTCTATCGAGACTCCCGAGAATCTTTTCCACAAGTCGAACCCGTTCGATGGGTTTTAGTTTCAGGGCTTCAATTTCAATCTGTTCAGCAATGGTCATGTTATCTCCGCTTCTTCACCGGAATAGTGCGCTAAACAGGGGAGCGATGCGAATTCAAATTCCGGGTTTGTCAGCTGCGGGAAATACAGCATGCCGCTAAGTACGATCCAAATGATGCATCTGGCGGATTCCGCCCTGCCGGTCGGCGGTTTTGCCTTTTCCAGCGGACTCGAGGCGGCGGTAAAATGCGGCATGGTCCGCACCCGCCCGGAGCTGATCCGCTATCTGAAAAGTGCCGTGGCGCAGTGGGGCCGGTTTGAACTTCCATTCATTGGACATTTTTTCCGCGATCCCGGCGCCGACGTGTTCATCCGCTTTGACCGCATGATGCTGGCCGGCCCCATGCGCAAGGCTTCGGTTGCCCAGGCGCGCGGCTGGTTCCGGGTGCTGGCCGACCTTTTTCCAACCCTTGGAAAGGTGGATTTCAAAAAGCCGTTCAAAGAGGCCGGCTCGGCGGTGCACTATCTGCCGCTGCTGACACTCTGCCTGAAAGAGGCCGGTGCATCCGAAGAGCAGGTGAAAGAACTCTACCTGTTTACACTGCTGCGCGATCAGATCAGCGCCGCGGTCCGGCTGGGGCTGATCGGCCCTTCCGCCGCGCAGTCCATTCAGTCGGAACTGGAGCAGGACATGGGCGCGGTGCTGGCCGAACCCGGCCACAGCAGGATGAACGAAGCGCGGCGTTTCACCCCAATGCTGGAAATCGCCCAGATGCTGCACCCCTCACTTTACACGAAACTGTTTCAAAATTAGGAGAATCCCGCATGAGCCATACGCACGACCACCATCACCATCATTCACATGATCATCATCACGACCACGATCATGGCCATACGCACGAAGTGATGGAGCACCCCGGGCACTATGACGAACGGGAGGTCCCGCTCAGCCGCGATTTTTCGAAGCGCGCGTTTACCGTCGGGATCGGCGGGCCGGTCGGCAGCGGTAAAACGGCGCTCACCAAAGCGCTTTGCGAAGCGTTGCGCGATGAAATGAGCCTCGCGGTGGTGACCAACGATATTTTTACGCAGGAAGACGCTGAATTCCTGACCCGCAACAGTGCGCTGCCGGCGGAACGGATTATCGGG
>JBFJYX010000005.1:0-20900 GCA_041622415.1 Pontiella sp. | reverse complement strand
CCGTTTATTTTTTGAAAGGCAAATCATGCACGAAGATATTGTAAAAATGAATGCGCGCTACCAGGCCGAAAGCGCCGTACTCACCAAGGTTCGCGAAGAAGTCGCCAAGGTCATCATCGGCCAGGAGGACCTGATCGACGCCCTGCTGCTCGCCCTGCTCTGCAACGGCCATGTGCTCATCGAAGGCATTCCCGGGCTCGCCAAAACGCTGGCCGTCACCACGCTCTCGCAGACGCTCCACGCCGGCTTCAACCGCATCCAGTTCACCCCGGACCTGCTGCCCGGCGACCTCATCGGCACCATGATGTATAATCCGAAGACCAACGAATTCACGCCCCACAAAGGCCCCATCTTCGCCAACATCATTCTGGCCGACGAAATCAACCGCTCGCCCGCCAAAGTGCAGAGCGCCCTGCTCGAAGCCATGCAGGAGCATCAGGTCTCCATCGGCGACCAAACCTACAAACTCGACGAACCCTTCCTCGTGCTCGCCACCCAGAACCCCGTCGAACAGGAGGGCACCTACCACCTGCCCGAAGCTCAGGTCGACCGCTTCATGTTCAAGCTCGACGTCGTCTATCCCACCAAGGAAGAAGAACACCGCATCCTCAAACGCATGGGCAAAACCGATGTCAGAATCGAGATCTGCCCCGTCATCGAGATCGACGACATCAACCGCCTGCGCGCCATGGTCGACGCGGTCTTCATGGATGAAAAGCTCGAGCACTACATCCTCGATCTCGTCCAGGCCACGCGCGACCCCGCAAAATTCGGTCTCGATTGCGCCGGCCTCATCCGCTACGGCGCCTCGCCGCGCGCCACCATTTTCCTTTCGGTCGCCGCCCGCGGACAAGCCATGCTCAACGGCCGCGGCTACGTCGTCCCGCAGGATGTCAAAGACGTCGCCATGGACGTGCTCCGCCACCGCGTGCTGCTCACCTACGAAGCCGCCGCCGAGGAAAAAACCCCCGAAGACATCATCCACCGGATTCTCGACACCGTCGAAGTACCTTGACGTCGAACGTCGGAAAGTCACACGTCGAACGTCCCGGGGATATGACCTTCGACTTTCGACCTTCAGACCTTCAGACCTTCAGACCTTTGACTTTCGACCTTCAGACCTTTGACATGAAAAAAAAAGACAAAGCCCTCCTCAAACGCGTCCGCCAGATCGACATCAAAAGTCGGAAGGTCGTGACGGAGCTGCTCGGCGGCGAATACAAAAGCGTATTCAAAGGCCGCGGCATGGAATTCGACGAGGTGCGCGAATATATGCCCGGCGACGAAGTGCGGACCATCGACTGGAACGTCACCGCCCGCACCGGCAAGCCCTTCGTCAAACGCTTTATCGAAGAGCGCGAGCAATCCCTCTTTTTCCTCGTCGATATGTCCGCCTCCGGCGCCTTCGGCTCCGCCAAACAGACCAAAAACGAAGTCGCCGCCGAGCTCTGCGGCCTGCTCGCCTTCTCCGCCATCAAAAACAACGACCGCGTCGGCCTCATCATTTTCACCGACGAAGTAGAGCTGTTTATCGCCCCCGACAAAGGGCAGCACCACGTACTGCGCATCATTCGTGAAATCCTGAGCTTTGAACCGAAGGGCACCGGAACCCGTATTGCCGGGGCGCTGGACTATCTCGGCCGCATGGTCAAAAAACAGTGCGTCACCTTTCTGATTTCCGACTTCCAGGATGAAGACTACGACCGCCAGCTCAAACTCGCCGCCTACCACTACGACCTCATCGCCATCACCATCTCCGACCCGCGCGAGCTCGAACTCCCCAACGCCGGACTCGTGGAACTGTGCGATGCCGAAACCGGCGAACAGATTCTCGTCGACACCGCCAGTGCGCAGGCCCGCAAACGCTTCAACACCGCGGCCAAAGCCCACCGCCTCGAAATCCGCGATCAGCTCCGCCGCCTGAATATCGACCAGATTGATGTCCGTACCGACCGCGATCACGTGCGCGACCTCGTCCGCTTTTTCCGGACCCGCGAACAAAGGCAGACCCTATGATCAATCCGGCCCGCATTCTAAAACGCGAAATCCTCAGGTCGTGGTGGCTTCTCGGCCTCTTTGCGGTCCTCCTCGGCTGTTCCGAAAAAGCCTCCGAGCCGCCCTCATTTTCTGAACCCGCCTACTCCAGGCAATACCGCGCCGGTGCCCTGACCGCCATTGTCTCGCTCAGCGAAACGAACATTCCAAGCTCCGGAAAAATCACGGCCCTGCTGGAGATCCACGCCCCGGCCGGCATCGACCCCGTTTTTCCAAACCTTGGAAACGCGATTGATCCGTTTGCCATTGCCGACACCTACAGCGAACCCGCCCAGGCACTGCCCAACGGCAAGCGCCTCTACCGCCAGTTCTGGATGCTGGTGCCGGGGCTGCCGGGCCGCACCGAATTCCAGTCCCTGGAAATCCGCGCCGGCGACGAGCGGCTGGAAACCGAACCCGTTACGGTCACCGTAACCTCCCTGCTGCCGCCGGACACCGAAGAGCTGGCCCTTCGCGATATCGCCGCGCCCATTGAACAGCTGCCCGAACAGCAGAACAAACGTCGCTCGCTCTACACCCTGATCGGCACGCTCCTCGTCCTCGCCCTCATCCCCTTCGTCATTCACCTGCTCCGGAAACCGAAAACCGTCATCGCCGCCCTGCCGCACGAGGACGCCTTCCGGGCATTGGAAAACCTGCCCGAAGAGCCGGTGGCCCGCGTCCACGAGCTCAACCGCATTTTCCGCACCTATCACGAGGCCCGCTTCGGTTTTCCAATGCTTGGAAAAACCGCCGTGGAACTCTCCTCCGTCATTGAGGATACCGAAATCATCCGCTTCCTCGAATCGTGCGACGCCGTGCGCTTTTCCAATAAAGTGCCGGAAGGATTCGCCGCGGAGGCGGAAGAATTCGTGCGCGGCTATATCGCAAAAACCATGGAGGAACCCGCGTGAGGTTTGCCCTGCCATGGATGCTTCTGCTGCTGCTTGCGGTGCTGAAAATGATCATCGATCATTTCCGCCGCGCGGGCAGTCCGGCGTTGCGCTTTTCCACCCTCGCGGCCTTCCGGAAGGTCCCGAAAACCACGCGCCAGCGCTTTATGCCGCTGCTGGTCTGGCTGCAGGCCGCCGCCCTGCTGTTCCTGATTCTCGCCGCCGCACGCCCGCAGGTCCGCGACATGACCTCCGGGATTCCGAAGGAGGGCGTCGCGATTGAGCTGGTGGTGGACATCTCGAGCTCGATGGATATTTCGATGCCGTTTCAGGACAGCAGCCTGAGCCGCATGGAAGTCACCAAGTATGTGGTGGAGCAGTTTGTGCAGGAGCGCCCGAACGACCTGCTCGGCCTGATCACCTTTGCGCGCTTTGCCGACACCGTCTGCCCGCTGACCCTGAGCCACGATTCCCTGCTCTACTTTATCCGCGAACTCGAAATTGAATCCCGCCCGAACGAAGACGGCACCGCCTTCGGCGATGCCGTCACCCTCGCGGCCGCACGCCTGAAAACCGCCGAGGAGCGCTACAGCGCAGAGGACGCCGACGCCGGATATGAAATTCAGTCCAAGGTGATTATCCTGCTGACCGACGGAAACAACAACTGCGGGCGCCACCTGCCGATGGAGGGGGCCGCAATGGCCGCGCACTGGGGCATTCGGCTGCATACCATCGCCATCACCGATCCGCCGGAAATGAAAACCATCCAGACCCCGGAAGGCCCGGTCGAGATCGAAGCCGAGCCGCTCGTGCAGGAACGCATCCTGCAGAAAATGGCCGATGATACCGGCGGCATCTACCGCCGCGCCACCGACGAAGCCTCCCTGCGCGACATCTATAACGAAATCAATGCCATGGAAAAATCCGAGATCGAATCGGACCGCTACTATACCTATAAGGATATTTTCCAGCCGTTCGCCGCCCTCGGCTTTATCCTCCTGCTCGGCCACACCGGGCTGACCACCACCTGGCTCAGGAGGATTCCGTGATGCCGGTCTACTTTTACAATCCGTCGGTGCTGTTCTGGCTCTGGCTGGTGCCGGTCGTTGCCGGCCTGTTCATCTATTCGTCCGTCAAACGGCGAAAGGCCGTCGAGGCGTTCGGTGCCGGGGCGCGCTTGATCAGCCGCAAGCGGGAGGCCGCCGCCGCAACCGGCGCAACGGCGCTGGTCATCATCGCCCTCGCACGCCCCGCGTGGAACCTCGAGGAAACCAAACTGCAGGAGAGCGGACGCGATGTCATCTTCCTGCTCGATGTCTCCCGCTCCATGCTCGCCGAGGATATGCATCCGAACCGCCTGGAAAATGCCAAGACCTCGATTCTCGACTGCATCGACGATCTCTCCGGCGACCGCGTCGCCCTCGTCCTTTTTGCCGGCTCCGCGGAAATCCGCTGCCCGCTGACGGCGGACTATGACTATTTCCGCATGGCGCTGCGCCAGGCGTCGCCGGAAAGCCTCGCCGCCGGCGGCACCATGAGGGCCCATGCGCTCGAGCGCACCATGAATAAACTGGTGACGGAGGATAAGGCCGGACTGACCGACCTGATCCTGATCACCGACGGCGAAGACCTGATTGAAGGCCCGGACGAAATCGACGCCGTACGCAAACTCGAAGAAGCCGGCGTCCGCTTTATTGCCATCGGCCTGGGCGACCGCACCCGCGGCAGCCGTATTGCGCTGGAAGATGAAACCACCGGGGCCCGCAGTTATCTGAAGTCGGGCAACCAGGAAGTCTGGACCCGGCTGCAGTCCGAAACGCTGCGCCGCATGGCCGGCGCGGTGCAGGACGGCCTCTATTTCGATGTCGGAAGCGGCCCGTTCCATCTGGCCCGCATCTATGAGCAGGTCATGGAAAATGCCGCGCGCGTTTCCGTCGATAAACAGGTGATGGAGCGCTATGAGGAAAAGTTCCACCTGTTCCTGGGCGGCGCGGTGCTGCTCCTGCTGGTTTCCCACCGTTGGAGGAAGGCATGATGCAGGTTCTCCAATGTAGACGGAGCTTCCAGCTCCGTCATCGACGCATGGCGGGTGCTCACCACAGGTGGAAGCTCCGTCATCGACGCATCGGCGGTGCTCAACGGAGCTGGAAGCTCCGTCTACTTTCATGTGCACTCATCTTTACGGTCAATTCTCTCGCCACACCCAAACCCTTCAAGGCGGGGAACAAAGCACTGGCGGAAGGCCGGTTTGATGAAGCGGTCAACCTTTATCAGGAGGCCATTTCCGAAGCACCGGAATCGGGCGAAATCTATTTCAACCTCGGCAACGCGCAATACAAGGCCGGCATGTTTGAAGAGGCGATGGCGTCGTATGAATATGCCGCGTCCATGTCGGAGTCGGTATTCATGCGAAGCCGCAGCTGGTATAACATCGGCAACTGCATGATGATGACCGGCGAGGCGGCGCGCGCGGACGATCCGCAGGCGGCCGCGGCCTGCTGCCGGCAGGCCGCCTGGTTCTACCGCATGGCGCTTGATTATGATGCCGGTTTCGAAGACGCGGCCTACAACCTGGAAATGAGCCAGCGCATCCTGGCCGGCATCGAAGAGGAGATCCGGCAGCAGCAGGAGGAAGAACAGCAGCAGAACGAGCTGATCCAATACATCCGCGAAAAGCTGGAGGAGTTTATCGAACGCCAGGCGCAGCTGAAGGCCGACGAACAGACCGGCGAGGCGCAGCGGCAGCTCGAACAGGAAACGCGCGCGCTGGCGGACGTGATGGCGGACTCTGGCCTGACCGCGGAGGTTCCCCTGCCGGACGGCAGCACGGCGCCGGGTCCGCTGGCGGATACGCATACCCATACGCTGCAGGCCGCGGAGGCCATGGCAGTGCCGAATCAGCAGAAGGCGCTCGACGAGCTGGTCAACGCGCTCGGGGCCACCCCGGCCGACCCCGAACAGCAGGACGGCGAGTCCGACGAGGATTCGGATGACTACGACGATTATGATATGGAATACGAGGAGTCCGATGAGGATGCCGATATGTATGAAGAGTCGGATCCCTTCGGCGATTTTTCCGAGTATGAGGAGATCCGCGGGGTGCCGCCCCCCAGCCAGAGCGAGATGGATATCCTGGCGGAAGAGGTCCGCAACCAGGAACGACGGAAGCAGAAAAAGGCGGGCGAATATAAAGCGGTGGAGAAAGACTGGTAAGATGAAAAGACTGATCCTGTTGGCATTGATCGCAGCGGGGCCCGCGCGGGCCTCAACCAATTTCTATGCCCACGCCGCGGCTTCGAGCACAAATGTATTTCTCGGCGAGGTGTTTAACCTCGATGTGGTCGTGAAGGCGGAGGCCAGGCCGGCCATGCCCGTTTTCCAATCCTTGGAATTCAATGCGACGCCGCTGGTGGAAGGACAGGCGACGAGCGCGGAAAACACCTGGCTCTACCGTTTTGCCCTGCGCCCGAAAATGGCCGGCGAACTGACGGTCCCCGCCCTGAATTTCGACAAGACCTATTCACAACCGCTCACCGTTCACGCCCGCAAACCGGAAACGTCGGACCGCATGAAACTGACCCAGACGGTTTCCAGCCATTCGGTCTATGTGGGCGAGCCGGTCGTGCTGAAAACAGTGTGGGACAGCACCTATCAGTTCGGGGCCATCAAAGCGGTCGATTTTCATTTTCCGATCCTCAACGATAAGCGGTTCCAGATCCTGGAATTCCATGATCCCGATGCCGAGGCCGGCGCCAATGCCACGGGGCTTCCCGTGCACGGCACCCGCGTGCTGGCCACGCGGCGCAGCTATGTCGAAGACGAGGTGCAGCACCAGACGCTGGAATTCAGCAAGCTGCTGATTCCCAAAAAGAGCGGGGCCGTCACCCTCGCGCCGGCCACCCTGCTCTGCGCCGCGGATCAGGAGCGCGAGGTGAACAATAAAAACCGCCGGGCGGCCTTTCAGTATCCCGCCTACTTTGACAATACGTTTTTCGACCGCAATGTGGCCGGCGATCAGTGGTCGCGCATCTACACCGAATCCGACCCCGTTCAGCTGGAGGTGAAGCCGCTTCCAAAGACCGGAAGACCCGCGCTGTTCAACGGTATGGTCGGCGAGTTTGATATCGCGGTCACCGCGGAACCGACCGAGGTGCAGGTGGGCGAACCCATCACCCTGACCATTCGCATTGCCGCATCGAACCATCTGGAAAACATTTTTTTCGAGGCGCTGCGCTATCAGCCGAATCTGGTCAACCGGTTTGAAATTCCGTCCGACCGCTCACTGCCGGTGCGCGAAGGAAAAGCGAAAATCTACACGCAGACCATTCGACCGCTTTCGGTCGACCAGACCGAAATTCCGCCGCTGCAGCTGGCCTATTTCAGCCCCGCCAAAGGCACCTATGTGACGGCGGAATCCGATGCGATTCCGCTGCGCGTTTCGCCGGCCGATGACGTCGGCGTGTTCGGCGGCACGCGGTATCAGAACCGCTTGCGGAGCGTGGACGAAGGCATTCGGCAGAATTATGAAAATCCCGATATGCTGGCCAGCCGGCGCCGCCCCCTCTTCGGCTGGGCGCATCCGGCGGCCGTGCTGCTGTTGCTGCTGGTGCCGCCCGCTGTGGCCGGCGGTCTTTCGCTGGCGTCCCTCTTCGGCGAAAAGAAACACCACATCCACCGTACCGCCCAGGCGGCCCGCGCCTTCAAGGTTTTCCGGCGCAACGTCGCCCACATTAAATCGCACAATCTGAAAACGGAGATCTACTGCGATCTCGATGAATGCCTCCGCGCCTATCTGGGCGACCGCCTGCATCTGGTGCCCGGCGCGCTCTCCTACCGCGACGCCGCCGTCCGGCTGGAAAAAGCCGGCGCATCCGACGCGGACATCGGCAAACTCCGCACCCTGTTCAGCATTTGCGAATCCTACCGCTTTACGCACGGGTACGACGAAAAGACCGACCCGCGGCCCATCATCACCGACGCGGTCAACACCGTACGCGCTCTGGAAAGGAGCCTGAAATGAGAACCTGTTTCCTGCTCACCCTTTTGATGCTGGTGCTTCCAGCCCTTGGAAAAGATTATCAGGTGCAGGCCCTGGAAAGTGCACATGCGTCGTTCCGGTCGGCCACCAACAGCGCCGGCTATGCCGAGGCCGCACAGCAGTATGAAACCCTGATTCACGAAGAGGGCATCCGCAACGGGCACCTTTTCTACACCACCGGCAACAGCTGGTTTATGGCCGGCCAGGTCGGCCGGGCCATTCTGAACTATCGGCGTGCCGGGCAGTATCTGCCGAACGATGCCGATCTGCAGCACAACCTGGAAGCCGCACTGGAACTGCGGACGGACCTGATTCCGGAAAAAGAACGGCACCCGCTCAGCGCCCGTTTACTGGGCTGGCACTTCAACACGTCCACGCGTACCCGCTGGGTGCTGTTCGCGACCCTCTGGATGATATGCTGGGTGTTGCTGATCGTCCGGAACCGTTTTGCGCGGAAGGAACTCCGTGCCGGGGCAGCTGTTACGGGTCTGTTTTCAGCCATCCTGCTGGTCTCCCTCGTGGCAGAGAGCATCGCGAATCATCGCGCAAACCCGGGGGTGATTACAGCCGCCGAAACGGTCGCGCGAAAAGGCGACGGCACGATGTATGCGCCGGCCTTCCTCGACCCGCTGCATGCAGGCACCGAGTTCCAGACCTTGGAAATACGCGGAAAGTGGATTCACATCCAGCTGCCCGATGGACAGGCCTGCTGGATTCCGGCGGAGGCCGCCGAAACGGTGAACCTGCGGGATTAAGCCAGTAGCTTGCGGACCATGCCGATAACTTTGTCCGGCGTGAAGGGCTTTTCGAGCACCGGCGCATCTTCGGGCACACCCTCGTCGGCCAGCTGGGAGCGGGCATAGCCGGACATGAAGAGCACTTTGATATCCGGATAGAGCTCCTTCGCAGCCACTGCCAGTTCGCCCCCGCCCAGTCCGGGCATAACCACATCGGTAAACAGAAGGTCGATCTTTCCTTTGTGATTGCGGGCAACCTTGATGCCTTCCCAGCCCTCTTCGGCCAGCAGGATATTGTAATCCTGCGTTTCCAGGGTCTGAGCCACCAGCGTACGGATCATCGGATCATCCTCCACCAGCAGAATGGTCGGTGTACCGGTCGGTGCCGCCACTTCCTCCGTTCCCTCCGGTGCGGGCTCTTTCTGCAGGGGGGCTTCTTCCACGGCCGGCACCTCGACGGGTGCGGGTTCCACCTTGTCCTGATGATAGGCATCATCAGCCAGGTCACAGACCGGCAGATAAATGTGGAACGTCGTGCCGCTGCCGACCTTGCTGCTGACCGAAATAAAACCGTCGTTCTCTTTCATGATGGTTTTCACGATCGAGAGTCCCAGCCCGGTGCCCTTGCCGGATTCTTTGGTAGTGAAAAAGGCTTCAAAAATTTTGCCGATGGTTTCTGCATCGATCCCGTGCCCGGTGTCGTGCACCGAAATTTCGGCATAGGTGCCTTCGGCCAGTTTATCCGGCTTGTTGCATTCGCCGTGTTTGATCTCTTTGCTGTCGACCTTAATGGTGATCCGCCCGCCGTTCGGCATGGCATCGCGCGCATTCACCGCCAGGTTCATCAGCACCTGCCCCATCTGGACAGGGTCGGCTTTGACGTAAATCGCGTCATCATAGGGCTTGGTGACGAGCGCGATCTTTTCGCCGATCAGGCGCGCCAGCATTTTATGGGTGTCCTGCAGCGTGCTGTTGAGGTCGAGCGTCACCGGCTCCGTCTTTTCTTTCTGGCTGAAGCTCAGAAGCTTGCGGGTGATGAACGACGCTTTGCGCGCGGCCCCGATCACCTCGTTGGCATTCTGCACCGTCTCGTCCCCTCGGGGATCAGCCACAATCAGGCTGGAATAGCCGTCGATGATGGTCAGCAGGTTGTTAAAGTCGTGGGCGATGGAACCGGCCAGGCGGCCGACGGCTTCCATCTTCTGGGAATGGTGGAGCTGCTCGTTGAGCATTTCACGTTCGTGCTCCAGCATCTCGCGCTCGACGGCCGGCATAATCGCGTTTTTACTCAGCAGCACGTTGAGCAGCACCAGAATAAACAGGGTGCTGATCAGATAAATGGCAACGGCCACGATATAGGGCATCGTGGTTTCCGTCTCCCCCATCAGGCCCTGCATCTTCAGAATGGAAATCAGTACGGCTCCGGTAATAACCGCAGACGTGACCGAAGCGACAAAGATGATCAGCAGGATTTTATTTTTTAAGCCCATCATACCCCTTCATTGGTACACATATAGCTCGAACCATACCATCTGCAAAGGAGGGTACACGTCTAAAATGCATTCAAATGCACAAAGGCAAATGAAGAGTTAAAAGATCACTTATGCTCTTCCGCCCAGCTCCAGAAATTACGGAGCATCTGCAGGCCCGCCGCCTGCGACTTTTCCGGGTGGAACTGTGTGGCGAAGACGTTGTCTTTCCAGACACTGGAACAGTATTCGATGCCGTATTCCGTGCTGCCCGCAATAATGGAGGGATCCTCCGGGCAGACATAATAGGAGTGCACCAGATAGAAAAAGGATTCATCGGGAATCCCGTTGAACATCGGGCATTCCGGCTGCACCTCTTTCATCCGGTTCCAGCCGATCTGCGGAACCTTCAGCTCACGCGGCAGATCAAATTTTTTCACCGTGCCGCTGAAAATGCCCAGGCCTTCAACGCCCGGCGATTCCTCCGATTCCCCGAACAGCGCCTGCAGCCCCAGGCAAATCCCCATCAGCGGTTTGCCGGCATCCACCCACGAGCGGAGAGCATCGACAAAATCATGTTCCACCAGGTGCGCCATGCAGTCGCCGAACGCGCCGACACCCGGCAGCAGCAGCGCGGTGCACGCATCCATCTCCTGTTTCCGTGTAACGATTTTAGCGTCGAGTTCCAGGAACCGGAAGGCGTTGCTCACGCTTCCGAGATTGCCCATTCCGTAGTCGATAATTCCAATCATTGCCATTCCTTTTGAAGAGCCGACAGTGTATCGACCTGCCGTTTGAAGTGAACGCAAAAAGCGCGCGAATCTGCCTGCCGCCGGCACGCGAACGCCCCCTGTTCCGCTAGTACTTATTGCTAAGATATTTATATGGATTCTACGACTTAAATTTCCGAAAGTTACAGCAAGTCAGGAGTCGAAAAGCATGAAATATGACGTAAGCAGAGAAACGTTGAAAAAAGCAGACCGGTGCCCGCACCACGGGATCTGCCAGACGGCAGGCGGTAAACCGCACTGCGAAATCAGCGAATCAATCAACAGCACCGTCTATTTTCTCACCTGCACCCATCCCATCGGATGCTCCTATCAGCATTCCTTCGGCAGTGCCTTCATGTGCTCCTGTCCGGCGCGCCAGGAAATCTATGACAAATATCACATCTGAGTCCGCCGGGGGCGGGGCATCATTGAAAGGCTTTCAGAATCAGGGTCACCGAGGTGATCAGTAAAACCGCGTAAATCAGCACCGTATAGTGCTTCTGCTCCGTTCGATGCGTCAGCCACCATCCGAACGCGACGCCGAGGGGAATCACCGGCAGCAGCACCGCCCCGAGTTTAAGCCCCTCCGGCTGAATGCGGCCCATCATGGTAAACGGAATCACCTTGATCAGGTTCAGCATCCAGAAATAAGCGCAGCTGGTGCCGGCAAACTTTTTCTTTTCCAGCTGCTGGGGCAGCAGGTACATCTGCATCACCGGCCCCGCCGCATGCGCCAGCGTCGAGGTAACCCCTGCGCCGATCCCGAAAACCGCACCCTTGCCCCAGGTCGGCTGCGACGCATGGATATGATTCAGGATCCATTTTTTTGCCGCGAAGTAGAGCACGAAGATGATGCCCAGCAGCCCGATCAGCAGTTTCAGCGCCTGGTCCGAAACCGAGATCACCGCCGTGTCCGAAACAAACAGGACACTGGCCGCGGCCACGCCGAGCAGCGTCGCCGGCATCAGGTAGATCAACCGTCCCCACAGCACATGCTTGCGGTAAAATATGAGGGCCACGAGATCCATCAGGCAGAGCATCGGCAGCATAAAGCCCACCGCCGCACGTGCGGCGTGCGCCTGCGCCGGCCAGACAAGGATAAGAATCGGCAGTGCAATCGCCCCGACCGGAAAGCCGCCCTTGCTCATGCCGGTCAGAAAAAGACAGAGCCCGATCCAGAACAGATCCACCGCCGTGTATTGTGTTAGAAATTCCATGGCATAATCCCGCGCAAAAAATGAGCCGTTGGATATAGCCGATGCAGAGGTCAGAAAGCGAACCTGAATTCAAACAGCGTGCTGTAGATCCACTGGTCGCGGTCGACACCGAAGGCCTTGCCGGTATGGAAGGCCGATGCGGTAATCCGGAATTGCACGGCGTCCCACTCCTCCAATCCCAGGATCAAATCAACCCCGCTCCCGAGATCCAGATCGCTCTCATTCAGCTCGGCATCCAGCCTCGAATCCCGCAGCTCACCGGCCGGCTGAACGAGCCGGTAGTCGTGCAGCACAAGGTCAATCGAACTGGACTCCATGAGCGAAAAGCCCAGGCCGGCGGTTACAATGGAGATGTTCGAAAGTTCGGGGTCCAGGATTTCTCCATAGATCTGAAAACGCTCGACTCCGCCGAACGCGCATTCGTTGCCGTGAATGCCGGTCTGGCGATAGGCGCTGTCGGTGCCGCTGTCCGTCCGGCGGTCGCCCGACCCCCAGGCCCATCCCAGGGTAAAGCGCGGCTCGCCGGCGGTCGGAAGTGCCAGGGTCAGCCCCGTATCAACGCCCCATCCGCTCACATCTTTACGGACAACTTCATCGACTTCGACATACTTCGGCGGCACATCCTCGGTTTCGAGCAGCGTTTCCCGGCCGAGGACGCGGCCGGCGTCGGCCCAGTAGCCCAGCAGCGTGCCCCCCTCAAAGACAAAGGCCCCGGCGGCGCGGACACCCAGCCAGGTCAGCTCGGCGTCGGACTCGTCCTCGCGGTCGCTTGCAATCACCGCACCGGGAGCTTCCGTTCCGGACCGGTCGTTCTGGTGAAGCACAAAGAGCTGGAGGGCATGGTGGTCGTTCCAGTCCAGCGATATCTCGGCTATCCACCGGGTAAGATTTTCGTGTTCGGGATCGATGTAGCTGCGGTCCGAGCGTGCCGGAGCCAGCTCTTCCGCAACAGCCAGGGCGATCTCGAACAGATCGGCTTCATAAATCAGGCGCGCGGCATCGAGATCTTCGTCCCACCACCACAGCCGGTCGTCTTCAAAATCCAACCGCCCGGCTTCGAGGCTGACGGGGGATCCCGCGATCCCGGCCCAGTTGACCCACATTTCTCCGCGCTCAATAAACCGGTCGGAAACATCCTCCGGCGTTTCAGAAAGCAGGTCTTCCTCCATGGCGAAACGCAGCTGGAAAAACACCGAGAGCGCGGGCGTGACGGCGTAGAAGGCCTCCGCTTCCAGCTCCTGCTCGAAGAGCAGCCGGCCATAGCTGTTGGAGCCTGTGCCCACCGGCAACCGGTCGATATAATCGACGACCGCCTCGTATTGCCCGTTCAGGACAAGGGGGCGGTTAAGGAAAGCGACGACTAGGGGGTCTTCCGTCTGGATCTCGTCCTCGCGCTCGGTCAGCCGTTCCCACGGGCTCTGCTCTTCCTCCTCTTCGGGCTGCAGGATGAAGGCGAACTCCTGTTCCGACATCACACCGGGCGGTATACCGAACAGGAAAAGGCCGGTGAGGCATATCCAGGCTGAAAATAAACGGTATCCATTCATGTACGGCTCCCCTTGCTTTGTAGCGCCTGCCGGACAGATTCCCTTTTACGTCACAAGGCTTAAGGTTTGCTTAAGGGCACCGGTTGGCAAGGAGATTCTCCGTTTCATTAAGGGATTCTTAAGCTGGCGGATGCATGGTAAAAGAAAAAGAGCAACCCGTGCATATGGGAGCATCCGTCATGAAACTACTGATCATAGAGGACTCGGCACGACTGCTCCGCTCACTGGGCAGCGGACTGGGCAAGATGGGCTATGCCGTGGATCTTGTGGCGGATGGCCGGGAGGGGCTCGACTATGCCCGCTTCGGCGATTATGACCTGATCATCCTCGACCTGCTGCTCCCCGGCATGGACGGGCTGACCATTCTGCGGAAACTGCGCGCCATGGGCCGGCAGACCCACATCCTCATCCTCTCCGCAAAGGACCAGGTGGAGGACCGCATCCGGGGCCTCGAACTCGGGGCCGATGACTACATGGTAAAACCCTTTTCATTCGATGAACTCTGCGCCCGGATCAATACGCTCCTGCGCCGCAGGTATGAGGCCCGGAACCCCGAGATGGCCGTCGGCCCCCTTACCCTGAACACCGCGAGCCGGCAGGTCCTCCGCCACGGCGAGCCGGTGCATCTCACGCCGGCGGAATACGCCACGCTCGAATACCTGGCCCTCAACCGCGGACGCGTTGTTTCGAAGGAACAGCTGCTCGAAGCCATGCACAACAGCGATACGTACGCGGGCGAAAACCTGGTGGAGGTCATGGTGTGCTCGCTTCGTAAAAAACTGACGGCCAAGGGCGAAGACCCCGTCATACAAACCCGGCGCGGCTACGGGTATATCGTGGAGTGATTCCGGCATGAAATCCATTCGCAGACAACTTACCGTGCGCGTACTGACCGGCACGTTTCTGCTGCTTGTGATCGCCAGTGCGTTTTTCTGCGTAATCATGCGGGCCCAGGTGGTCCGGGAGTTCGACCGCGTCCTGAAGGCCAGGGCCCGGAGCCTGATTGCCCTCACCTCGCGCGAGCAAAACCTGATTGAAATCGATATCGACGAAGACGCCATGCCGGCCTATGCGGCCGACGACGGGGCGGAAGAAGACGGAGAGCCGGAGGACGAACGCGGTTTTGACGACCGGAAGGGCTCCGGCTTCTACACCGTCTTCAGGACGGATGGAACCGTCGTCAAAAAATCATCCTCCCTCGGAGCGGCTGCGCTGCCCTGCGACGCGGTCCGGGTGCAGGCCCCGCTCTTCCGGAATATCAAGCTGCCCGACGGAGAAAAGGGCCGCTTGGTGCAGATCGTATTTACGCCGCCGGTCGACGAACCGGATGACGAAGAAAAGGATCCCGCTTCCGATGAAGATGTGGCCCTGGTGCTGCCCGAGGGTACCGATTTCGAAGCGTTTCGCCTGATCCTGGTGGTCGCTGGCAGCCGGGAGCGTCTTGATGCCCTGCTGCAGCTCACTTACATCACACTGTTTATCCTGACCGCGCTGCTGCTCGCCGGCATCGGCATGGTGGTCTTTGGGGCCGTGAAGCAGGGCTTTCGGCCCATCGACGAACTCAACGCCCAGATTGAATGCATTGGTCCGGACCGGCTCGAAGCCCGCATCGGAACAGACGCGCCCCCGACCGAACTGGTCGCCATCCAGTCGGCCATCAACCACCTGCTGGAACGGGTACAGAACGGGCTCCTGCGCGAGCGGCGCTTCTCAAACAACGTTGCCCATGAACTTCGCACCCCTGTTGCCGAGCTGCGCACCGCCTGCGAGGTCGGCGAAAGATGGCCCGACGATCCTGCGCAGACGCGCCGGTTTTTCGGGGACATCAAGGAAATCGCGCTGCATATGGAGCATATTGCTTCCAGTCTGCTGACACTCGCCCGCTGCGAAAACGGCACGGCGACCGTTGATCCCGTAACGGTCGGCATAGCGGATATGATGGAGGCCTGCTTCAGGCGCAACCAGGCCGCCATGGCCGCAAAGAAGCTGACCTGCGAAATCGCCGTCGATCCGGAACAGCGCATGACGACAGACAAGGATCATTTCCGGATGATCATCCAGAATCTGGTGGATAACGCCGTGACCTACTCCGCCGTCGGCACCACCATTACGGGCCGCGTCGCAAAGACACCCGGGGGCACGGAGATCCTCATCGAAAACCAGGTGAAGGACATCAGCCCGGCCGACATGCAGCATATGTTCGAGCGCTTCTGGCAGAAAAATCCCTATGAAGGGGATAGCGGTCATCTCGGGCTGGGACTCTCCATAGCCAAGGCCATCGCCGAAGTATTGGGAATTGACATCCGGGTGGGGCTGAAGGACGGGTCCACATTCGAAGCGTGCATTACCCTGCCGGCCTGATCCAGCGCGGCGCCTTTTCATTTTCAAAATTTTCCCGCAGTCATTAAGCCCCTCCTAAGCTTCCTGCGGCATCTTCACCCGTATGAAAGGAGGTGAGACAAAAAATTCCCGCAAGCGTGAAGATAAAACAGACCGACCCCGGTCATGAAAATCAACCAGGAGCAAATCATGAAACAGATACGTGAAAATCATATATGGACGACACGGAGCATCGGCGCCCTGATGCTGGCGGCCCTGCTCGCGGTGTGCACTACGGCGGATGCCCGCCGACATGGATCGAACGATCGATGCACCCCATGCCAAACCGTGGCCAAGCTCGCGCTGCGCGCGGAACTGACGGAAGCCCGCGGCGATTATCTGCTGGCCATTGCAAAGGCCAATACGATCAGCGACCAGGAAGAACGAGCCGAGGCATATGAAGACGCTAAAGAAGAACTCTTTGAAGCCACATCGGAGTTCTACGACATCTACCTGGCCCGCATCCGGTTCTGCAAAGCCCTGGGTGAAAAATACTACGAACCGGACATCGACCCCGAAGACTTCCTGAGTCCGGAAGAAATCGAGTCCGATCCCAACCCGTACCTTCCGCTGGTGCCCGGCACCGTCCGTACGTACGAAGGCGATACGGAAGACGGCCTGGAAACCATCGTGGTGGAAGTCACGGACGAAACCCGCGAGATCCTCGATGTCGAGTGCGTCGTGGTGCGCGACACCGTATGGATCGACGGCGAACTGGTCGAAGATACCCGCGACTGGTTTACCCAGGATGTGGACGGCAACGTCTGGTACTTCGGTGAGATCGCGGTGAATTATGAAGACGGCGAAATTGCTGATGTTGAAGGTTCATGGGAAGCCGGCGAAGACGGTGCCAAACCCGGCATCGTTATGCCGGCCGATCCGCAGGTGGGCGATGTCTACCGGCAGGAATTCCTGCTGGGCGAAGCGGAAGACGGCGGTGCGGTGGTTGCCCTCGGCCAGTCGGTATCCGTGCCCTATGGCGACTTCACCAACTGCCTGCAGACGGCGGATTTCACGCCGCTGGAGCCGGATGCCATGGAATACAAATTCTATGAACCCGGTGTTGGACTCGTCCTTGAAATCAATCCGGAATCGGACGAACGCGTTGAGCTGATTTCGGTCGAGAATTAAAGATGCAGCATCCCCTTGCTGCACCGGGCATGCCGCGCGGGTTCTTCCCGTGCGGCATGTCTTGTCATAACTCAGGCGCCGATGCGGCCTTTACTGGAGGGCAGCAGGTCGAGGGCGCGCGGATCTGAATCGCAGGCCACGCGCAGGGCGCGCGCCACGGACTTGAAGATCGCCTCGATGCAGTGGTGCAGGTCTTCGCCGAATTTCAGTTCGATGTGCAGATTCATTTTTGCGGAGTCGCAGAACGAGCGCCAGAAATGCTTGATGATGATCACGTCGAAATCGCGGATATAGCTCTGCGGATGTTCCATTTTGTAGACGAAGAACGGCCGGCCGCCCAGATCGAGGCAGACCTCGGCCTGCGCCTGCGCCTCATCCATCGGCAGCACCCAGAAGCCATAGCGGTTGATGCCCTTACGGTCGCCCAGCGCCTGGTTGAACGCTTCGCCCAGCACAATCCCGACATCTTCAACCAGATGATGATAGTCCACATCGATATCGCCCGTGGCTTTAATCTTCAGATCCAGCAGGGCATGTTTGGCCAACAGATCGAGCATGTGGTCAAAAAACGGAACGCCGGTGGAAATGTCGTAGTTCGCCTGGCCGTCGATATTCAGCGTCAGGTCGATCTGCGTTTCCTTGGTATTGCGTTCAATGTGGGCGGTGCGTTGCTTTTCCATAGGGATTCCTCGGGTTCGCGATAACTTACGAGCGGGGGATTCTTCCATCAAGCCGGAAAGCCGGACTTTCCAATGACGGGAAAAATAAAACCCGCACCGGATCGGTACGGGTTCAGGTTGAATGTCCGGTCAGCGCTTTATTCAGCCGCCATGGTTTCACCCTCGGCCGGCAGGGTGTTGGTGGCCGGCACAGCGGTCGGCGCAACAATTTCGATCGGTTCATCAATATTGACCGGGGCATTGGTGCTGCCCATCCAGCCGTCGTTCTTCAGCAGTTCCATGGCGGTCGTGGCGCTTTCGATGATCTTCTCGTAATGGGCGATCATGACGCCTTCGTAAAGCTTATCGATTTCCATGAGGCGCTCTTTCGTTTCAGCATCCGCCTCGGTATTGGCGATCAGGAGCTCATCAAGCTCGGCCACCTTCACCGTATTTGCCGCGCTCATCACCTTAGAAGCTTCGGAAAAGCCCTTGTTGGTTTTGATCTGCTTGTTCATTTTGACCAGTTCGGTCTGGATCTCAGCCAGCAGCGCGGCATTCACTTTGGTTTGTTCCAGGCTGGCCATGGCGGACTGCCGCAGGACATCAATGGATGCCTCGTGGGCATCGAGGCGGTTGGTATCTTCCTGATTCGAGGCATCGATCATCTGCTGCACCTTGGAATTGCTCATGCAGCCGGTCATTAAAAGTGCGGTACCCAAAGCCGCGAAAAGCGAGACGGTCTTCATTGTTGTTCTCCTGATTTTTCTTCCTTGAGGGTAAGCTATGGGCTTTGCGGGTCCCGGTCAACACCGTATCGGACGGGGTTTTCACATCCGGATTTGCATTTTCCGCACGTCCCGCTAGGCTGTCGGCCATGATTGGAGAACAATGAAAAACGAATTTGCCGTATTGCCGAAATGGCTGATCAACCTCTTTCTATGGATCGGCCTCAGCGCCGGTATCGCCGTGCGCATGCTGATGATCCTCAACCGCTGGTATCCGCCGGCCACCGTCTATGTCTGGCGCTTCGCCATGGCCAGCTACTTTTTCTTTTTTCTCTACCGCTACATCATCGGTCGACGGCGCCGCGGCATCGTGGTCCGCCACCAGCTGATCGACAAAATCCGCGCCGCCGAGGGCCTCGATGAAACCACCCGCGAAGGCACCGTCTACATTCTGCGCTCGATTGTGCGGTCCAAGGAACTTTTCAACTATATGTTTATCTGCATCCTCAGTCTGCTGGCCCTGATTCTCGATTTTTTCGCGGCATAATCGTCGATTTCATTAAGAAAAATGACGATCCCGCATATAGTACGGATTTTGTACTTGATAAATCCCGTACAGGTTCTACATTAACCCCAACTTAACCAAAACAAGGGAAAAAAATGGCTTCTATCACGCTCAAAGGCAACCCCGTTAAAACCGTCGGCGAACTTCCCGCAGCAGGCAGCGATGCCCCGGCCTTCTCCGCACTGAAAACCGATCTTTCCGAATGCGCCCTGAGCGATCTGGCCGGAAAAAAGGTCGTACTGAACATTTTCCCCAGCATTGATACTGGTGTATGTGCCATGTCCACCTCCAAATTCAACGCGGAAGCCGACAAGCTGGAAAACACCGTCGTGCTCTGCGTATCGGTGGATCTTCCCTTCGCCCTCGGCCGCTACTGCGGTGCTGAAGGCCTCGAAAACGTCGTTCCGGTCTCCGTATTCCGCAACCCGGAATTCGGCAGCGCCTACGGCGTCACCATCGACGACGGTCCGCTCAAAGGCCTGCTGTCCCGCGCCGTTGTCGTAATCGACGAAGCCGGCAAAGTGGTCTACACCGAGCAGGTCCCGGAAATCACCCAGGAGCCCGACTACGAAGCAGCACTTGCCGCGCTCTAAACCCATTCCCCTAGAAACACCCCACCCCAACAGAACGGGTCGCCTCTTCCCCCTGGCGGCCCGTTCGTCTTTTCAAAGATAAAGGGCTGATCGGTTTACCCGGTCAGCCCTTTTGTCTCGCGTTGCCGAACCTGCCGGCCCTCGATCTATTTCACCTCAATCGTCCGGGGTTCGGGCTTTTTCGCTTCCGGCTTCTTCGGCAGGGCAAGCGTCAAAATGCCGTCTTTGCAGGTCGCTTTAATCGCCCCCTGATCCACCGACTCCGGCAGTTTGAATTTGCGCTCAAACGATCCGTACCGGCGGGTGCTGTAGAGGCAGCTCTGATCCTCCTGCCGCTCCTCGGCTTTCTTTTCGCCTTTTACCGTCAGCACATTATTCGCCACGACGATGTCGACGTGCTCTTTTCCAATGCCTGGAAGTTCCGCCACCACGGAAAAGGCGTCGGCGGTTTCTGTGATCTCAAACTGCGGGGCGATGCTGTTTTCCCCGGCCGGCTGGCCACGTGCGGTATCTCCGAAAAATGATTCGAAGATATGCGCGAAGGGATCAGCGTAGACGATGTTGCTGTTTCTCTTTACTGGGTGGAACATACATACCTCCTGTTGTTATTGATGGTCAGTTCTTCAGTAAGTGCCTCCCGTATCGCAACGGCCGTGCCATCGTCATAAACCCTTCATTTCCAATGATTGGAAATTTCCAACCTTTGGAACGTGCGTCACGACCGCCCGGTTGAGCGGCACAGGTGGGACAGAAGAGGCCTATCGGCATCCCCAAGGAAAACCGCTTCTAATTATTCAGCGTTTATCCGTGTTCCCCTGCGCCGCCTGCTTTATTTTATCCTGAAATAAGGAGATGCAATGACGCGCTGTAAACACTGCAAAGCCAAAGGCGAGCTGATCAACGGGCGGTGCCCCTATTGCGGGATCGAAGCCGATAAAAGTTCCGCGGACCTGACGAAAGCCGAAAAGAAGACGCGGTTTCATGCGCACAGCATTCGCATCGTCGCCCTGGTCCATATTTTTGCCGCGGCGGTTCTGCTGTTTCAGATGCCTGAATTTCCGGCGCCGGCCGTCAGTGCGGTATTGGTGGTCATCAACTTTGCCCTGGCTTACGGGCTGCTGCGTTTTTCGCTGATCGCCT
>JBFJYX010000004.1:0-22537 GCA_041622415.1 Pontiella sp. | reverse complement strand
GCGGTTGTTCTTCTGGTTGCAGGCGTTGATGAGCGCATTGAGGGTGAGGGGATAGTACTCCGGCGTCGCCATTTCCTTTTCAATCAGGCAGCCGAGCACACGCTCCTCGACCGGGTTCAGTTGCACATCCATACTCCGCCTCCATTAAAGTGAATTCCAAAATAGCGGATGCGCGGGGGCAGTACAATGCCGGGCATGCTTCATTTACCGGCTAAATGCCCCGTTTTTGAAGGAAATGAATCTAAATACGGCTGAGTTTTTTATTTCGATTGAACCTGCATGCAAAAACCATTTCAATCCGCCAATCGTTCTTGGGATATCGAATTGGAGAAACATGGAACTACAACGTATAGCGCATGCCCTGGATGCCGAGGTGATCTGCGGCCCGGAGGAGTGGGAAAGCATTCAGATTGAAACCGTTTTTGCCTCGGACCTGATGAGTGATGTACTCATGAGTGACCGGGAAAACATGCTGATGATTACCTCGCTTTCGACGGAGCAGTCCATTCGTTCGGCCGGCATCGTCGGGTCGGAAGCGGTCGTGATTGCAAACAACAAGACGGTGACCGAAGGCATGATCGAGCTGGCGAACGATCAGGATATTACGCTGTTACGCACGCGGCATCCGAAATATGAATCCTGCGTCCGGCTCGGGCGCATCATGGAACCCTGATGACCGAGGAGCCCAAAAAACCGCTGCAGTCTTCCCTGCGAGTTCAGGAACTCCTCTACGGCCTTCGCATTGGCGAGGTGATGACCAGCAAGGTTTTTGCTGTATCCAAAAACTGCACCATGCGGGATGTCCGCGTGATTATGCGGAACAATGAAATCAGCGGGGTGCCGGTGGTGGACAGTAAACGGGTCGTCGGCATTGTGACGATGAACGACCTGATGAATGCGCTCGAAGAGGGTGCACTCGACGACTGTGTAATCACCTGGATGAGCGGAGAGGTGAAAACCCTCGAAGAGGATATGCCGCTCTCCTTCGGCATTTCCGCCTTCGGCAAATTTTCTTTCCGGCAGTTTCCGGTCGTCAACAAAGCCAATGAGCTGACGGGGATTCTGACGTTTCGCGATATCAACCATGCCCTGATCCGCGAGCTGTCGCGGCAGCTGCGGCAAATGGAGCAGCAGAACGAAAATCCGACCGAGCCCGATGACCTGCGCTTTGCCAAAGTCTACCAGCTTGCCCGCTATGATTTTGAAAACGGCGGCAAGGCGTCCAGCGAGATCAAGAAGTTCCTGAAATCGCGCGGAGTGCCGCCCAAACTGGTGCGCCGGGTTGCGGTGGCCAGCTATGAACTGGAAATCAATCTCGTGGCGCACTCGATCGGCGGCATGCTCGGTTTTGACATTACGGCCGACCGCGTTAAGATTTCTTCGCACGACCGCGGGCCCGGGATTGAAAATATCGAAAATGCGCTGACGGAAGGGTTCTCGACCGCGAACGAGTGGATCCGTTCACAGGGATTCGGCGCGGGCATGGGCCTGCCCAACGTCAAGCGGGTTGCCGATGAGTTTGCCATTGAATCCGCCGTCGGTATGGGCACCATGGTTCAGGCGATCATTTATTTGAAACAGGAGAAGGAAGATGAAGATCAGTGATCTGGCGTCGCTGCAGACGCTCACGTGCCTGCAGGAACAATACACCGATGCGGAAATTACCGCCGGCTATACCTCGGATCTGCTCAGCGATGTGATGGGGAATGCCGAGGAGCACTCGGTGCTCATCACCATTCAGGCGCACAAAAATACCGTTGCGGTCTCTTCGCTGGCCGGCGTTTCGGCCATGATCATCTGCAACAACCGCCCGTGTCCGGAGGATATGCTCGAGGCCGCGCGCGACGAAGGCATCGCCGTTTTCCGAACCTCGGAAAACCAGTTCCAGACCTCGGCATTGATTGCGCAGCAGCTCGGCTAGGAGCCGGTCATGGACTACAGGGCGGATTTTCACATTCACAGTTGCCTGTCGCCCTGCGGGGCGCTGGAAATGTCGCCCGATTCAATTGTCCGGCAGGCCCGTGCCGCGGGGCTGAATGCCATTGCGCTGACGGACCACAACTGCGGTTTTAACCTGCCGGCCTTTGCCGCCGTCTGCGAGCGGCTCGGCATGGAGTGCCTTTTCGGCATGGAGGTCACCGCCGTGGAAGAGGCGCATATCCTCTGCCTGTTTGATCAGCTCGATGTGGCGGTCGATTTCGGGGCGCAGGTGTATGACAGCCTGCCGAATATTGCGAACCAGCCCGACAAGTTCGGCGATCAGCCGATCATCAATGCGGACGAAGAGATTCTCGGCTTTGCGGAAAAGTTTCTCGTGAGCGCCTCGGGTTTCGATATCGGTTCGCTGGTGGACGAGGTGCACGCCCTGGGGGGGCTGGTGATTCCCGCGCACATCGACCGCGCCATGTTCGGCATCATCGCCCAGCTCGGATTCCTGCCGGACGAAGCCTTTGATGCCGTTGAGCTGACCGCTTTCGGGGACCCGGCGCTGGCCGGCGACTTTCCGGTGATCCGCAGTTCCGATGCCCATCACCTGGGGGCGCTGGGCCGGGCACATACGGAACTGCAGATGGAACGGCTCAGCATCGCCGAGCTGCGTTCCAGCCTTTGGAAAAAGTAAGCGCTACGATTTCTTTTTATCCTTCACGAACAGCGCGTTTCCGTTTCCGCTTTTGCGGCGGTCAATATCGAACAGGCCGATGCCCTCGAACAGCAGGGGGAAGCTTTTAAATCCATAGTTGCGCGGATCAAAGTCGGAGTACTGCCGTTTAATCAGGCTGCCGCAGGTGGACGCCCGCGCCCAGCCGTCGTCATCCGCGGTTTCCGCCACGGCATCGCGCAGCGTATTCACCAGTTTGGTGTCCTGTTTCAGGTTCTGCGGCTGGCTCTTTTTTGAGGCGGTCTTTTTCGAGGTTTTCTTAGTGCTCTTTTGCGCCGGTTCCTCGTCGGGAACATTCAGCAGTTCGGTCAGGATAAAATCGTCGCAGGCGCTGCGGAAGGCCTTCGGGGTTTTCTGTTCGCCGACGCCGAAGACATAGATCTGCGATTCTTTGAGTCGCGAGGCGAGTTTGGTGAAATCGCTGTCGGAGGTGACGAGCGCGAACGCATCGCACTTGCTGGAGTAAAGCAGGTCCATGGCGTCGATGATCAGTGCGGCGTCGGAGGAGTTTTTGCCCTGGGTATAGGAAAACTGCTGGACCGGATTGATCGCCAGATCGTTGAGCGGCTGTTTCCAGTTGATCAGGTGTTTGCTGCTCCAGTCGCCGTAGGCTTTTTTGACGACAATATGTCCGTGTTTCGAGAGTTCAGTCATAACCGCGCTCAGCGTTTTCTGCGAAGCGTTTTCGGCATCGATGAGAACGGCGATTTTCTTTTCGGTATCAATATCCTTCATGGTACGCCCTTTCTTAGTTGGCGGGACCTTATCGGGGTTGCCGCGATTCAGCAAGCCCCGCGCGTTGCACCCGCCGGTAAAAAATGAAATGCTGTCCCACAGTGAAACGAGGACGGATGAATGAGTAAAGAACAGCTGGTGAGTTGGGGATTCAAGGCGGAGCCGATCTTTCTGGCGGCGGGGCCGTGCAGCGCGGAGTCGGAAGAGCAGGTGGTGGAAACCGCCCGGGCGCTCGCCGGACAGGGCATCGATTTTCTGCGGGCGGGCATCTGGAAGCCGCGCACCCGGCCCGGTTCGTTTGAAGGGGTGGGCCCGCGGGGCCTGGCCTGGCTGGTTCGCGCGCGGGCCGAGACGGGGCTGCGGGTCGGTACGGAAGTGGCCGAGCCTTCGCATGTGGAAGCCTGTCTGGAACATCATATTGACGTGCTCTGGGTCGGCGCGCGCACAACCACCAATCCATTTTCCGTTCAGGCGATTGCCGATGCGCTGCGCGGTACCGACCTGCCGGTCTTCGTTAAAAATCCGATGAGTGCGGATGTGGCCCTGTGGATGGGCGCCATAGAGCGGTTGTCGAATGCGGGGCTTTCGAAGGTCGGTGCGATTCACCGCGGCGTGAGTTCTTCGCTGGAGATGCGCTACCGCAATGCGCCGGCGTGGAAAATGCCGATTGAGCTGATGCGGCGCATGCCGGAAATTCCGGTCATCTGTGATCCGAGCCACATCTGCGGCAAGGCGGAGCTGCTGCCGGCGATTGCCCAGGAGGCGATGGATCTGCTGTTTGACGGTTTAATGGTGGAGGTGCACCCGGATCCGCCCAATGCCCTGTCGGATGCGCCGCAGCAGCTGACGCCGGACCAGTTCGGTTCCATGATCCGCAATCTGGAGCTCTCCCGCGAGGACAGCGACAGCCCCGTTTTCCAGAACAGCCTGAGCGAGCTGCGTGAACAGGTGGATGAGCTCGACGGCCGCCTGCTGGAGCTGCTGGGGCAGCGGATGGATATCGTGCGCGAGATGGGGCAGCTCAAAAGCAAACAGAAGGTTTCGACGCTTCAGCCGCACCGCTGGCAGCAGATTCTGAACGATCGGGTGAAGCGCGGCGGAGAGCTTGAACTGTCCGAGGATTTTGTGCTTCAGATGATGCAGTCGATTCACGAAGAGGCGATCCGCCAGCAGGAGACGGACCGGATCGGGCTGGACTGATTTTCCAGGGGTTGGAAATCAGCGGCTCTTGCGGTAGTCGATGAATTCTTCCGCATCAATGGCCCCGTCGCTGTTTTTATCGATTTGGTCAAAGTTGGTGCGCAGGCCGCCGATGACCTCATCGTCGGTCAGCTTGCCGTTCCGGTCGAGATCGAAGCGGCGCAGCATGGCGTTATAGGCGGCATCATCGGCCACCGCTTTGCTGGATGCGCTCGCTTTCTGTTCCGGTTGGATCTGCCGGCCGATCACCTGTCCGCCGAACTTATCTTTCGAGAGATAGACGGTGTACTGCTGGGTGACTTCGACATTGCGTTTGGCGGCGGTATGCACGGAATAGGTGACCTCGAGCTGGACGGGCTGGGTCAGGTCCAGTTTGCGCGCCTGCAGAATAAATTCACGCGGCTCGGAATCGGTGGCCGCGGCATTCACCCGCGGGGCGGATTTGATGGAGGGGGCGACGACGCCTTTGGGTACGCGGAGGTGGTATTTCAGCGGCTCGCCGAGGTTGTTCCACTGCACGTTGAAGAGGGGATCGATGTTGAAGCCGAGGTAGAGTTTGCCGTCGCCCGTTTCGAGCAGGGATTGACTGCCTTCGACCCGGGCCTTGACGAAGAAGGGCGAACGGGACGTCTGCGGTGTGGTTTCCAATGGCTGGAAATGATCGGTCCCGCTGATGGTCACGCCGGGCAGATATTCGGGCTCGATGAGTTTGACGGGCTCGAGCTGAGGTTCCGGAAGGGTTTTGATATCAAAGGGTCTGGGCGGCGGGCCGGCTAAACCGGCGAGGGTGCTGCGGAACGTTTCGGCATCCGCGAGTGCGCCGCTGTAGACCTACTCGCCGGACGCGGAAAAAATAAAGACCGGACCGGCCCCGGGGATCATCAGTTTTTCCGCCGCGTCATTATCCATGGTGTCGCAGAGCCAGGGAATCATGGTTGAAAGAAGGTCCCGGGCCACCACGGTATGCTGAACGCGTTCGCGGATGCTGAAGGGTTTTACGAAGCCGTTGTTTTCGGGATGTTTCAGGTGGCGGTAGATATAAAAGAAGCGGACGCCTTTCGGGTAGAAGTCCCGCGCGGCGGCTTCGATCGTCCGATAGTTTTTAATAAATGCGTCATCGGTCAGGTCGCCGAAGACCAGCACGGTGTGGGGGGCTCTGGAAACCATGCTGCGGAGTTTGACCTTTGATTGGTCCCTGGCGGTGTAGACATAGACATCCGGCAGAAAGACGGTAACGGCTTCCGGTTCGGGCTCCGGTTCCGGTTCAGGCTCGGCCTCCTTTTGCTCGGCCCGGATTTTAGCCAGCAGCTGTTCCGCCTCTTCGCGGCTTTCGACGACCGCGGCATTTTCATCGTGGCCGATATTTTCCATGCCTTTGGAACCGCGGTTGCGGCCGAAGGTCGATTCGAGCAGCAGCACGGTGGTGCCGTCGCGGGCGGCCACGGCTCCGGCCCCGCGTGCCGAAAAGTTTTTCTCGAAGATGCAGTTGGTGAATTCAGGCTGGAAGGGGCCGGCCAGGCCGAGGGCCCCGCCGCTGTTGCGCGCCGAGTTTTCAGAAAAGCGGCAGTCGGTCACGACGAGGGATATGGCGGAAGGCGCCCGCGTGTCGGCCGCAATGGCCCCGCCGAAGTCGTCGGTTGAATTGTAGAGGAAGGAGGCGGTGCTGATGGTGGCCTGCGCGCCTTGGTTGAATTTCAGGGCGCCGCCCTGCTGCGGAGCGAAGTTCGAGGTGAAAATGCTGTCTTCGATGCGCAGGGTGCTCCTGCCCAGTGTCGCAACCGCGCCGCCGGTGTCGGCCGAGTTGGAGTAAAAGGTGCAGTTACTGATGCTGAGCTCCCCGTCGCTGAGGTGAATGGCCCCGCCCGACTCGGCATTGTTTTTTTCGAAAGTGCAGTTCGCCACCGTCACATTTTTGCTGCCGGGCAGCATGCGCAGTCCGCCGCCGAAGCGGTTTTCCGAAATCGAATTGGCGTTCCCGCGCTGAACGGTAAAGCCGTCGATCACCGTGTTTCCGGCGGCGGTCAATACGTGATAGCTGTTGTCCGAGATGGAGCCGGCCCGCCCGACGTCGCCGCTGAGCCGCGTGGTATAGGCTTTGGGATTGCGCTCCACGAGGTTGGTTTCACCGCCCCGGAAGCCGCCGTAGAGTTGCGTTCCTTCCGGAAGCGTAAAGGTGGTCGTCCGTCCCGACCCGCCCGGATGATAGACCCCGGCGCGCACCCAGATCTGACTGGCCGCGTTGGTGGAGGCCGCTTCGAGGGCCATATTCAGATCGGGGAAAGCACTGAGCCACGACAGGCCGGTGGGGGATTCCCCCTGGAATTTGGAATCCACATAATAGGTGACGGCCGACGCCGAAGCGGCCAGCCCGGTCAGCAAAAGACCTGCGATCATTCTCTTTAAAGCGGGAGTTAAAAACATAATCGCTCTATCTAACACGAGCTTTCATTGACCCTCAATTCAAAAGGGGGGTCTCTTGAGCAATGCGCTTTCGGCCCCGCAAAACCGGCGGTTGCACAAATACCCGTCTATGATTCAGGATTGTTCCAAAAACGGCTTGATTAGACCGCCCCCGAATCTATACATTCCGCCTTCTTCCACACGGAGAGATGTCTGAGTGGTTTAAGGTACCGGTCTTGAAAACCGGAGAGGTGCAAGCCTCCGGGGGTTCGAATCCCTCTCTCTCCGCCACCTTCCCTTTTTCTCTAGGAAACACCTGAAAACCTAGAGAAAAAGGCGTTTTGCTACAAATTTTTGCTACAAAGTTTGGAGCAGTTATGGTTATTACTATTACCATGAAGAACGTCTACCCACGGGGTAACACCTACCACTATCGTCTAACAGTCCCGGCGGACTGTCGTGAGGCAATTGGCCAAAGTGCAATCACTCAGTCTTTAAAAACATCTGACGAACTCGATGCGGCGGCCGCTGCCCGGAAGCTCGACAAAAAGTGGAAAAAGCGCTTCAAGGAAGTTCGGCAGCTTGACGAGCCTGCCGAACAGACACCCCGCCGCAAGACTGATAACGCTGTTGCAAAGTTCAAAAGGCAGTTGTCAGATTTCGTGGAATCAAATCTTTCTGACTACCTGGACGCTAACCCAAGAGAAAAGCTCATAGAGTGCTGCCGCTTTTGTACTGAGGCAATGATCGAGGCAGAAAGGTGCGGCAACACTACATTCGAGCTGGAGCACCTGCTCGGCGTTTCATATCCACCGCCAGCGCAGAAGTCTCCGGGCAGGAATCGTAAGATGAAGAAGGCCTATGTAGCTATACTTGCCGAAATCCGTGAGGCCATTGATGACGAACTGGGAGAGAAGGTTTCAGAGCAGGTTGATAAAAAAATGTTCGAACCCATTCCTCAGGTTAATACCGCTTCAAGCAAGGGTGAAACAAAAGCGATGCCTGCCCAGTCGGATGGCCAGACCGACCTTATGTTTGTCGCCAAGCAGATGATTGACACCAAAAATATTGATGGTTTCTTCGAGGAGCTGCTCATAACAGAAATTACGAATCTTATTGAATGGTGCGGGGGCAAGAGAGACCTGACTGCATACACCAAAGCCGACGTTGTGAACTACGTCAGGAACTGCCTCCCCTATATTCCAAAGAACCGAACACGCGGTAATACATACGCGGGGAAAACCCTGAGACAGTGTGTGAAGATGACAAAAGCCAACCCGGGCAAGTACGTGCCTATATCTCACCGGACGTGTGAGAATCGGTTTGCAGGGATGGGAATGGTATTCAATTACGCCAAGGAGTATCTCGGAATTGTACCCATCAATCTAGCCAAGGGCATCGAGATCCCCCAGGTCCGCAAACTGGAAGACAAGCCCAAGGCCTTTACGGAGGCGGAAATTATTAAGATGTGGGCCGAGCTTAAAGAGGTTAAGCGAACCGACGGAAAGCATCCAGAGCGCTACTGGGCACCAATTCTAGGCCTGTATCATGGGGCTCGCCTGAATGAGTTATGCAGCCTTCAGCTACAGGATATTTATGAGCATGACGACGGTACGTTTGTCATGGATATCAATGAGCGAGGATCTAAGAAATCAGTTAAAAATAAGTCCTCCATCAGAATTGTTCCCGTTCATCCGTACGTCCTTGATAACCTTGGGTTTAATGCCTTTATCAAGAAACGTAAAACTAAGGGTAAGGACAGCGATTTACTCTTTCCCAACCTGACTTACTCAAAAGAGCAAGGCTATGGGCGTAAGATGTCCAGATGGTTCAATCTGTGGAAAAAGGAATGGCTTAAGGAGGGAGGCCGACATAAGAACTTCCATGGGTTACGCTATTCTTTTATTCAGCAGGGCGTGTCCATTAACACTGTTCCCCTCAGAATCCCCATTGGCATCTGATTATCTCAGCCCAAGGGGCGCTTAATTTTCTGACTCAGATGGTCATCACGTAACACGCGGCATGCGTGCCTGCCCGATTCGACCTTCAAAATCCTGTTCTTACCCGTTTTCATCTCCATTTCCCGGTCTCAGCCCACGCTGGCACCCAGCTGTCCCGCACGGAACAGATTGTAGACCAGGTTGCCCATGCCGATCTGGAAGCAGCCCCGCTCCCAGTCGAGCGTTCGCAACCGCCCACCGTTCATGCTGTTGGTCTGGAACCCGAAGATGTGCTCAACCCGCGCACGCACCTTGCTCAGCTTTTTGTTATGCGCCTTGTCCTGATCACTCAACGGGCGGTTGCCGAGCTCAGCAGGCAGCTGGACGGTCTGCAGGCCGAATTCGAGATCCCGGAGATTGAATGGCAGCGGCACCTGCAACGGATTCAGGGGCTGCATACAGCGTATCCGGTAAAGGCGGACGGTTCTGCATGTGGATCGGTGCCGCGCTGGGATGCTATGTGGATCCGAAGTTAATACCGATCAGCGATGACGAAGCCGTCGAGGTGTTCGTTCAGAAGACCGATGCCGGAATCTCACCGCTCCTGATCCGGAACGGGAAACTGCTGATGGTCGTCATGCCCATGAAACTGGACGGCGGTATCGGTGAGCAGCTGGACCGAATGCGGCTCGACCGCCTGCGCCGCCGGCGGAAGATGACAGTCGTGAAACCAAAGCAGAAAGCAGCGCCTGTCCCGTGGTGGGCGACGCTGTTGAAGCGCAAGGCGGCCTAGGCCGCCGGGAGAAGGCGTCGGCACAGCTCGTCCCTTCTTTTTTGCTTCCAGTCAGCAAGGTCTGCCGCTGTTGATTCTCAGGAAAATTTTGCTGACAGATAAGGCGGGATACCGTGATTATGTTGTAAAATTCATACGGGTGTTACCTTCTGTTCGCAGCTTGCTTCCGCCCAGTCACCGCAAAGGAGTTCGGCCTGCTGCGGGACGGTGCGGGTAGCGGCCTCCTGCTTATCGGGCGGGTAGCCATGCTTGCGGAGGATGCGTTTGACCATGGTGCGGATCTTGGCCTTCACGTTTTCCTTCCTCGTCCAGTCGATGGTGACGCTGTTGCGGACGCCTTCGACAAGGTCGTGGGCGATCTGTTTGAGCTTGTCGTCCCCGAGTTTCAGCACGGCGCTGTCGTTAACCTCCAACGCGTCATAGAATGCAATCTCGTCGTTCGTAAGCCCCAGCTCGTCGCCGCGATCCATGGCCTCGCGAAACTCTTTGGCAATTCGTACCAGTTCCAGGATGATCTCGGCAGCCTCAATGGTGCGGTTCTGGTATCGCCGGATCGTCTCCTCGATCATTTCGGAAAATTGTTTCGACTGGATGAGGTTGGTGCGGGCGCGGGTGCGCACTTCATCTTTCAGCAACTTGCGCAGCATTTCGACCGCGAGGTTCTTCTGCGGCATGCGGCTGAACGCGTCGAGGAAAATATCGTCGAGAATGGAGATGTCGGGTTTGTCGATCCCGGCGGCCGAGAAGATGTCCAGCACCTCGTCGGAGGTGACGGAGCGGGAAACCAGGCTGCTTGATGGCCTCGTTCAGGTACTCGCGCTGCTGGGCTCCGCCTTCGGTTTTTGGGTCGAGTTTGACCAACGCCGCCCTGACGGTGTGGAAAAAGCCCACGTCGTCGCGTATGGAGGTCGTAAGCGACGTTGAACTCTCCGCACACTTAAGTTTGATGATTTGTTTGGATTTTTTAGATATCCCCTTATGCTCTTAAGCATATCTTATGCGGCATTGAATGTGCCGAATTTGAACCGGAGGTGGTCATGAAGTGGTTTGTGGTCGTTGGTATGGTGGCGGCACTGTTAATAGCAGGTTGTAAAACCATGGAGAAAGAGACCTTGGAGCTTTCCTGGGATGAGCAACAGGCCTATCTGAAGAAGGTTCAGGATCCGCGTGTGTTTGGCATATCGATCTACAGTACCCCCGACGGCCCGAAAATACGTGGTGGCGGACGACTTCATCCTGAGCGTTTCGAAGCGCTCGAAATGCAGGCGGAAAAGCCGCTTCGACCATTGGTGGAAGTGAAAGGGAATATCGGTAAAGGTTTCCCTGTTCTGCTCGACTTAACATCCCGCGCAACCTGGATGGAGTTCGGTCTGGCAAAAGAGTTGGGGGCGCGGCCGGTGGGCGAGATGCAGGTGGCGGCTGTAACGATGTCGGAGAATGAGGTGCCTGCCGTCCTTTCCGTAGTGTCATCACTCCGGCTGGGCCAGATGTTTGTCGAGTATCCGCTGGTGAATGTTCGAATGGCCTTAGGATCGCTCGGTTCGATCAACCGGGGTGTGTCGGAAGGTCCGGTTCAGGCGGTCATCGGCTGGGATGTGCTGAAAAAGTTTGACCGGATTCAGTTCAATTATTCCAGCGGGCAGGTGATGCTTAGAACTACCACGGAGGTGTATAAACCCAATCCAGCTAGACTTGTTGTGACGCATCCGCTGGTCAAAGATGGCGGGGTCTGTGCAGTGGTTGGCCTGATGAACGGGGAAGAGGGAAATATCCTGATTGATCCGGCTGGTGATTTTGAACTGGCTGCCGATCGGTCTGTATCAACGATTCAGATTGGAGAGGGACTTGAAATTATTAGTCCGATCACGACCCGTTCAGTGGATGGAACGGTCCGTATCGGCGCACGGGTGCTTCAGGCGTATCAGGTGACGGTATGCCCGAAGCAGGGAGTGATTCATTTCGAAATGAATCAGCTGAAAGATGAAGAATAGCCGGGCTGTTATTCCGGGGATTCGATCCAGTTGTCGGCGCTTGGCATAAAGCTGCTTTGCAGTAAATTCAAATGTATTAAACGCAATGAGAACTGACAGAACCCCTGCCGGAAACGGGACATTGTCAGCAGGCAATTGACTGATCGACAGCCTCATTACTATTCAACGCATCGACTTTTAAAACCCAATGCCTTTTCCATTTTCGAGCGTGGCCATACGCTTCCGCTTCTAAAATTTAATTGACCGATTCTTCGAGCAGGGCGATTTTTTCATTTACGGTTTTGAGTTCGAGGTTGATTTCATCCACGGAACGTTTGATTGGTCATTTGCGAGCTCTTTTTCAATCTCGGCGCTGCGTTCCTCCAGTTTTCAATGCCTGTGAGCATTTGCAGGGCATGAGCCAAAATATCATTTTCCAGCAGCAGAATAAGGCAGGTCCGGCGAGATGATTGCTTCTGTATGCTTGTTGTCCGTGCGTGATTTCAGAGTGTTGATCACTTTCTTTGTGTATACTTTCAAACAAAAGATAACGGGATGCATATCATTAAAAACAGGCCTGTATATTTACCTAATAGGTGATCTTATGGAAACCGTATGGGAGTGCCGTTTAATGCTTGAATAGTAACGGATTAGAAGTTACGATGTACGAGTAGTTTAAAGCTGTTTATCAAAGTGCGGTCTTTAGTGTGAATGGGGTGAGAGCACGAATAGATTAGATTGACACAATCCGCAAAGTGATATATAAGACTACCAATCACGGACGATCACTTATGGCAGATTAGGTGCCACAGAGAGAAAGTCCTGACTAAGGGCCCGGGAGGACCTGCGGAGCAAGGACAATGATGGTCCTGCTTCTGATAAATGAGGAAAACAATAAGGAGAAATAACATGAAGGCCAATAAAGTGTATATGAAGACCTCTCACATGCGCAAAGCTCTGGCGGTTTGCGCGGGGTTGGTATGCGGCTTGTTTGTCGCATCCCCGGCGCTCGGCAACCTCATGGTGAATCCGAACTTCAATCAAGGGGCGGACAATCTGGATGGGTATGAAGCGTTCGCTTTCTTCCAGCAGGGTGCGGCCACTATCAATTCCAGTTGGGCCTTAGCCGATGCACCGGTCACTGCCGATGGCGGCGGCACGGCCGTATTCGGCATGAACACGCAACTTGCATTGGCCGATGCGTTCTGGACGGGCGCTTCGCAGGAAATGAGCTTCCAGCAAAACTTCTGGACGCCGGACAACAACGCGGGTGTGACGCCAACAACGGATCTGTACAACCAGACCTTAACCTTCAGTGGAAACGTACTCGTGTTGGAGCCCTATGCTGCCGGAAATACCGGAGTGGCGTTCATACAGTTCCTCGACCAGTCCTATAATTCGACTGCGTTCGTTACCGCGGATGTCACGACATCGGGCGCGTTTTCGTTCGATGCAGTGGTTCCGGCCAGCGGTCTGAACATTATTCAGGTTGGCTTCCGGAACAGCGGTATTGAAGGAACCGCCGGCGAGATCGCGATTTCTGATCTCTCGGTGACTGCAATTCCCGAGCCGTCAACGATGGCATTTGTTGGATTATTCGGTGGAGCGCTTCTGTTAATTCGTCGTCGCACCAGAAACTGATTCTTCTTGAAATTTAACGAAGAGGGATGCTGTTGATCGGCATCCTTTTTTTTAACTCTTCTTAATAGACATTACTTAACCGGAAAACTTCTAATGAAACTGCTTCTCCATCGCGTTTCACCATGGATAAAACACGCCATCGTGTTGCTTGTCTGCTTCAGCATGCAGACCCTGGCGCAGGCGCAGATTTGGAGTGAGGAGTTTAACTACACCTCGGCGCCGGATAGCGATGTGTGGTCCTGCGATATCGGCGACTGGGGCTGGGGCAACGCGGAGCTGCAGAATTACACCAGCAGCACCAACAATGTTTGGGTGGATGGCAGTAACCTGGTGATTAAGGCCATCCGGCAAGGCAACAATTTTACCTCGGCCCGCATCAAGACCCTGGACAAGCTCACCTTCAAGTACGGGACGGTGGAAGCGCGCATTCAAATCCCGGATCTGGCCAACGGGCTGTGGCCCGCATTCTGGACGCTGGGCAATAAATTTCCGGCCTCCGGCTGGCCGGCCTGCGGCGAGATTGATGTCATGGAAATGGGCAATGGCAGTGCAATAAGTGCCGGACTGGTCAACCGTCGGGTTGCATCAACCGCGCACTGGGAAAGCGGCGGAAATTACGCATCATATGGTTCCAACAACAACCGCCCCTCAGAGATCAACGACACGTTTGTGGTCTATCGCATGGAATGGACTCCAACGCACATCCGAACCTACATCGATAATGACCCGATATGGGTATTCGATATTTCCGGCGCGGCGGCTTCTGATTTGGAGGAATTCCATGAGCCGCATTTCTTCATACTCAACCTGGCCGTTGGGGGCAACTATACGGGGATATTAGATGCCGGCGGCATCACTGCTGATTTTCCGGCGGAATACAAGGTGGACTGGATTCGTCTCTATGACAATGGGCACACGGTCCTTGGCGGAACCTCAACCCTTACGCCTCCCTCGCCGGGCATGAATCTGCTCGCGAATGCCGGCTTTGAATCCGGCACGAGCGGCTGGAACCTGAATCTAAGCGGAGGCACGGCCTCTGCTCTGACAGCTTATGCTCACAGCGGCATCGCTGCTTTGGTGATCAACAGTACGGGGGCCGGCGGTTGGGCTTCCCCAAATGCGTCACAAAGCTTTTCCGCAAACCCCGGGGACGTTTTCAATATGCAGGGCTACCTGTTGAATCCGGTGGGTTCTCCCATCACCGGCGCTTCCTTCGGATTGTTCAAGATCGAGTTCCGGGACAGCAGTGGTGCGCTGCTCGCTCCCGCTTCTGTCGATATAGGCTCTTCAGCCAACGCTCCTTACTTCGGTGCTGAATCGACCCCGCTTTTGAATGCTGCCAGCGCGACGGATACATGGATATTCAGCGAGGCGCAGGCAGAGGCTCCCCCGGGTACGGTCGAGGCCGGCTTTTACGTTCTTAACGTCAACCAGCCCGGAAATCCGGGCCCCATGTATTTTGACGATATTCAGGTTATGCTGCTCGGTGGTCCGGTGTTGCCGTTCGCCCTGAACCATGCCGTTATGGGCGAAAACTTACAGGTCAGTTTCCCGACTCAGAGCGGGATCAGCTATACGCTGGCCTATAAGAGCAGTCTGACCAATGCGACGTGGATTCCCGTTGAAACCATCATCGGGGACGGGACGACGAACTCGGCCTTATATCCTATGAACGATCCTGTTCGTTTCTACCGAGTTTTAATCCCCTAAAGAGAGGTGCATACCATGCAAATGAAAGCAGTCTTACTGAGTTCCGTTCTTGTTTGGCTGGCCAGCGGATCGGCTTATGCCGCCGTGGTCTGGTCGGATGAATTCAACGGAGCAGAAATCGATTCCAAAGTCTGGACGTATGATGTGGGCGGGGGAGGGTTCGGTAACGGTCAGCTGGAGCATAATACGGCGCGGTCGGAGAATTCCTACATCGAGAACGGCAGTCTGGTTATCGAGGCGCGGGATGAAACCTATTCCGGCAACGCGTTCACCTCGGCACGTATGCTCACACAGGGGCGCTTTGCATTTAAGTACGGCACGCTTGAAGCGCGCATTCAGCTGCCGGACACCGCCGACGGTTTGTGGCCGGCGTTCTGGCTGCTCGGCAACAATTTTCCCGGCATCAACTGGCCGGGTTGCGGTGAAGTGGACATCGTTGAAATGGGATCCGAGGCGGGCATCTCTGAAGGCAAGCAGCAGGAACGATACAATGTTGCGATGCACTTCTCGAATGCCGCCGGCGACCAGCAAAGCAATGTGGTTTGGGACGATGCGCCGGTCGACCTGAGCCTCGACTATCACCACTACAAAGTGGCATGGACCCCCACCGACATGACCTTCTATCTCGACGGGGACGTAGTGGCGACATGGGATATCACTGCAGCCCATATGGCGGAGTTTCATCAGCCTTTCTTTCCGATTCTCAACCTGGCCATCGGCGGCTGGAACTATGTAAATATTACCGACCCTAATCTGATCACGGCGACCTTCCCCGCGAAGATGAAAGTCGACTGGATTCGTCTTTCCGACAATCCATACACCGAGATTTTTCCGGGCGAGGATACGGCAGAAACCGGTAACTTCGGGGTCTTTACCGAAACCACGCCGGTCAACAGTAGCCTGGTTTATGGCGACGACAGTTCCGCAAGCTGGCCGTATAGCGACGAGGCGGCCGTATACCCCTGGGCGGATACAATGACGTTTGCCTCGGCGCAGACCGAGTTTTCCGAGGGCACCGAGGGCTGGACGCTCGATGTTGCGGCCATTGGATGGTGCGGCATGGGCGTTCTCGTTCCGAACTTCCGCAACATGGAAAACTATTCGGACGGTTTCCTGCACGTGGACATTAAAACCACCTCGACGGATCTCTACGAATTCGGAATTGAAAGTGCCAGAGGTCAGCAGGCCTGGCTTCCGGTGGGCGATGAAACAACGGAGTTCGGATTTGCCCGCGACGGCAACTGGCACACGGTCAGTATTCCGCTGAACCGGTTTGGAAATACCGACTTCATGACCGTGAATCAATTATTCATGTTGCTGTGTACGGCCTCTACTGCCGGCACGACCTTCTCGTTAGACAATATCTGGTGGGAACCGAGTGTGCCGCGTCCGACACCGACAGGCGGGAGTTTCGGCGTCTACACCGAGACCGCAGCGAACAAAAATGCCGGGGAATTCGGCTTAGGGGTCGACGGCGACTTTTTCGTCTGGGCCAACACGTTGGATCCTGCCGCGCAGAATCCCGATGAGGGCAGCGAGAGTCTCAGTTTTCAATCCGCGGCCGGCTTGTCCTGGTTTGGCGCGGCCTTTACACCGAACGTGAAATACAATCTTGCGGCCTTCGATAATCCGAATGGAAAATTAAAATTTTCGATGAAGACGAGCTCCACGGTCGAGTTTCAGGTCGGCATGAAGAGCGGCAACCAGGATGGGGTGGGGCAGAAATGGTTTACCTTCCAGTCGGGCGGCGATCCCTACGGATTTGCGCGGGACGGTCTGTGGCACACGATCGAAATCCCGGTCACCGACTTTAACGCGGATGTTGATCTCTCCCAAATGAGCCAGCTGTTCCAGATCCTGGGTACGGCGGGGCCGATCTCCGACATCGAATTGGATAATATTTATTATTCCGGCGGCCTGGCGAACGAAACCAACGTGGTTGCCGCAATCATCCAGGACGGAGTCGGCATCAGCTGGCCCTCGACCGACGGGTCAATCTACACCGTGCAATGGACGGATAATCTCTCTTCCAATGTCTGGAACAATATGACGACCGACGTTGAGGGCGATTGGACCACTAAAACCGTATTTGATCCATTCGGAACCGAAACGAGCAGAGCCTATCGTGTCCTGGAAAACCCCTAATCAGTTGAAAAACTACAAGCCGAGAAAATTATGAATACTATAAAACGAATTCTGTCACGTTTCATCTCCCCGGCCAGACCTGCGAAATCCATCAGACTAAACCTGGCGCTGCTGGCCATGGCAGGCATTGCAAATGCCGCCATTCTCGCTTACGAGCCCTTTGATTATGCCGTGGGAGCGCTCAATAACGGCGAGGCCACTACGGCCGCGGGCACCCCCACCGCGACCGACGGGGGCGGGTTTACAGGCACCTGGTTTGCGGGCGGCGTCGGAACCACGATTGTGGGCGGCCTGTCGTATCCCGGCCTGCAGACGACCAATAATGCATTGCAGTGGAGCACAGCCGTGCCGTACCAGGGCGAGAACCTGGCCACCGCAATTCTTCCGTCCTCCACGCCTACGGTTTATGTGAGTTTCCTATACAGCGCCCCCTCCTACATAGCCAACAAAAGCGGCTTCGCTTTGGATAACGGCGCGGCTTCGAATCAAGGGTATTATATGGGCATGACCGCCTCAAAAGTTTTCGGTGTGGCGACGGTTGCCAACGGCAGCGGAACCGTTCTGGGAACGGCTTCCGAAATCATCGAATTCAACACCACCTATTTCGTCGTGGTGAAATTCGATAAGGATACTGCCGGAACCTATTACAAGAGCGGAAGTATCTGGATCAATCCGACCCCCGGCGGTTCGGAGCCGGCGGCCAGTGGAACGTTTACCGGTTCGTATACCGCCATGAACAAAATTGCAGACTTCCTGACGGCTCTGGGTGGTTCTGCGGTGATAACCGATGAGATCCGTTTGGGCACCACCTGGGCTGATGTGACGCCTGCCAGCGGGGCTTCCGCTCCCGCGACGCCGACGGGTTTGCAGGTCGATTCGTCCGGAGACAACTCCGTCAGCTTGAGCTGGACCGCTGCCGGCGGCGGCCCGATCAGCTACAATGTGAAGCGCGCAACCTCCAGCGGCGGGACGTACTCTGTTGTCGGCACCACGACGGACCCCACGGTCACCTTTACGGATTCGCTGACCGGTGGCGCGACCTACTGGTATGCGGTGTCGGCGGTGAATGCGGGCGGCGAAAGCGCCGACAGCAGTCCGCCTGTGTCCGCCACGCCCACCCTCGGAGCACCGAACGCCCCCACCGGCCTGGCGGCCAACCCGGGCGACAATCAGGTCGCTTTGAACTGGACCGCCCCGGCGATCGGCAGTCCGACCAGCTACAATGTGCGGCGAACCACTGTCTCCGGCGGCCCTTACACCAACATCATTGGCACCACCACCGCCCCCGCCACGAGCTACACCGATATCACGGCCGTTAACGGCACGACCTATTACTATGTGGTGTCGGGCGTGAATGCGACCGGCGAAGGCGCCAACTCTACGGCAGCCAACGCCGCGCCCACCGCTTACACCGGCGCGTACGAGCCGTTTGACTATCCCCTCGATGATAATCTGGTCAACGGCGCCGCTGCCACAGGCACCGGATTCACCGGCAACTGGAACAACGGGGTCGCCGGCTGGATTCTTTCCGGTCTGACCTACCCCGACCTTCCGGTGGCCAAGAATGCGATGCGTACGCCCGCTGGCCGGCAATCCGTAAGCCTTGAAACTCCGCTCTCAAGCGGAACCAGATGGATCAGCTACCTGTGGAACCACAGCCCCGGAGATCCCGGCGGAAATAAAAATGGGGTATACTTTCTAAATGGCGGCACGGGACTCTACTTAGGCTTCGGCTTGCAGCCCAACTCCGCCACGGACGGATACCTGGCCCTTGCTTCCATGAACACCGTGGGCACCGTCGTGGACACCGGCCCGAGCTTACTCACGACAACCGGACTGCACCCCTATGGCGGTACCAAACTGGTCGTGTTGAAAATTGAATTCGACACGTCCGGCAACAACGACACCGTCACGGTTTACGTAAACCCGACGGCCAATCAGGCCGCGCCCGGGGTGCCCGCTGCCGGAACGTATAGCGGCTTTGATGTCGGAACCATTTCCGGCATAGGTATGCAGGTTGCGGGGGGCGGGGATTTCATCACCGATGAGTGGCGTATCGCCCTGACCTATTCCGCTGTCGTGGATGCGGTCGTCGATATCCCGAATACGCCCACCGGACTCAATGCCACTGCAGGCTCCAACTCGGTTTCCCTGAGCTGGACCGACGCGGGCGGCGGCCTTGCGACGGGGTATAATGTCAAGCGGTCCACCACCTCCGGCGGCCCTTACACCAACATCGTTGGCACCACAACCGCTCCGACGGTGACGTATGAGGATGCGGTCCTCGGTGGAACCACCTACTACTACGTGGTGTCGGCCCTGAACGGGGTCGGCGAAAGCACCAACAGCTCATTCATCTCCATTTCGCCGATTCTCGCGGCACCGGTTACACCCGGCGGGTTGTCGGTAGCCGTAGGCGATTCGCAGGTGAGCTTAAGCTGGTCGGAAAGCCCCTTTGCAACCAGCTATGAAGTGAAGCGAGCCACAGACATCAATGGACCTTATATTTCCATCGGCACCACTGCTGCTCTGACGTACGACGATTTCGGAGTCAACAACGCGGTCACCTATTACTATGTGGTGGCCGCGATTGGCACGGGCGGCCCGAGTGCTGATACACCGCCTATGAACGGCACCCCCTTTGGTCCATTGCCGCTGGTGCTCGATATTGATCAGGGCGTAGGTATCACCTGGTTTGCCAGCAACAGTGTTACGTATCAGGTCCAATGGTCCAGCGAGGATCTCGGTACCAACACGGTCTGGAACAATCTAGGCGGCTCAACGACAGGCAGCGGCACCACGAACACGGTGTTTGATCCCGCCGGGACGCCGGACCATGTCTATCAGGTTCTTTCCATCCAATGATTGGAAAAAATGTGCGCGGATGCCGGCGCAACCCGCAGGAAATCGACAGAGGTCTTGAAATGCTCAAAGTGACAGGTCTTCGCAGGAAATATTCTGATTACTGATACCCCCTCATCAGCAATCATTAAAGGGCAGGGCGTGCTTTTGCGTCCTGCCCTTATTTATGGAGCTGAAGTTTCGCCGTATCGGTTGCTGCCTGTTCAAAAGCGGCAGGCAGTATGTACCGCTGCCGGCGGCGGATTGACTGGAACGAGGATCTTGTAATGCCGCTGAATCCTATCTATCGTTGCCGTCAAAACGACGGGCGCGTACAAGGAGATATGGATCATGAGTAAAATTCCCGACAATACCGACCTCCTCCAGCAGCTCATGGATAACATCGAGGATAATATCTTTTTCAAGGATCGCGACGGCAAATTCATCATGATCAATAAAGCGAACGCCAAATGGTTTGGCGTAGAGGATCCGCGAGAGGTGGTCGGCAAAGATGACTTTGATTTCTTTGATGCGAAACATGCTCAACAACAAATCGAAGAGGAACGCTGGATTATGAAGACCGGCAAGCCGGTTCTGGGCGAAGCACAGGCGTCGAGCCATGGCGGGCATGTTGGCTGGGGATCCGTGACCAAGATCCCGCTGCGCGACAACGATGGACGGATTATCGGTACGATGGGCATCGGAAGAGACATCAGTGAACTCATGAATAAAGAACTGGAGCTCAAAAAGGCCCATGCGCAGATCGTGGAAGACCTGCGTCTGGCCGCCAAGCTTCAGCAGACGTTTCTGCCGCAGAGCTACCCTTCCTTTCTCAATGCCGACAACCGGCCGTTGATTCAGTTTCATCACTACTATGAAGCCGATGTCGATCTGGGCGGAGACTTCTGTTCAATCTATCGTTTGAGCAACACAAAAGCCGGCTTACTCATTTGCGATGTAATGGGGCATGGGGTCCGCGCGGCGTTGGTGACCGGCATCATCCATGCCTTCGCCGAAGAGCTGGTTCAGCAGGCGGATTCTCCCGGAAATTTTCTGACGGCTCTGAATCAGCGCTTGGTTCCTGTGTTGCAAACCGAAGAGGAGTATCTGTTTGCCACAGCGGCCTATTGCTCCATTGATTTAGAAAGCGGAGAACTGGCCCTGGCTCTTGCGGGTCATACGCTGCCGTTTCTTATTCAGCCGCAAGTGGGGCAGGTCTCTCAACTCACGATGGCCGAGGAAATCTTAGGTCCGGCACTGGCCATTGTTGCCGATAATTCATACGAATCCACCCGTGTGCAGTTGAATCCGGGCGATGAAGTGCTCATGTATACCGACGGCATCTGCGAAGCGCTGAATACCTCCCGCGATGAATTCGGGGTGGAGAACCTTCAGGAAACGATTCAGGATTATAATAAACTGCCGCTGAAAGAGCTGATCCCCCGAATCATTAAAGTGGTGCAGGACTTTGCCGGCAGCAAAAAGCTGGGCGATGACATCTGTTTGCTGGGCTTCACGCTGAATGCGCTGCGGGCGGCAGAGTCAGAATAGGCCGCAGCATTCTTTCCGGGGAGGGGGGCGTTTCCCTCATACTTCGGGTAACCGCGAGCTACACAGATCGTGCGTGCAGCGAATGCTTACCTGAAGAATGAAGGACGTACTTCCGTGATGAGGCTTAGTTACTGATTACGATGGTCTGAAGGGCCTGCCCTTTGATGTCGATCGGGAAGCTCTTTTTTCCAAACTCCACTGAATACGTCAGATCCTTCTCAGCAAGGTTGAAAACCACGACCGCGATGGAGCCGTCGGGATTTTTGAAGGCGGTGGCCATGAAGGTGTCGTCGTGCCCGGAGAGGCCGATGCGCTGCGCGCCCGGCCGGATGAATCTGCTGACATGGGCGATGGAGTAGTAGAGCGGCGTGAGGTAGGCATGGTCGCGGCCTGAATCAACGAGCACCGGTGCGAGGCAGAAGTTGCGGGCGTGGTTGGGGCCGCCGCGGGTATTGAGGGCCATATTCCAATCAATCCAGCCGACCATATTATGGTTGAGCCCGCCGATGAGATCCCGCGTGTAGCGGTAGAACGGGCGGTAGGGGGGGTGGTCTTTCTTGTGCTCCTCCGGTGCCCAGAATTTGCCCCAGTCGGTGGCCTCGGGCCGCCAGTACCAGTCGTCCTCCAGCCATGCGCCAATGGGCTCGTCGTCGCCCAGAGCATCGATGCACCCCTCGGAATGCAAGATTTCTTTTGCGGGATATTTTTGGTGGATATGGTCGAGCATTTCTCCGCCGACATCGATGGTGCTTTGATACCAATGCACGGCCATGCCTCGAACGAAGGCCGACGCTTTTTCATCGCCGTAAATAGTATCCGCCCAGTCGAGCATGATGTCTTCGCGGTTCTGGTCATAGATCCAAAGGGGCACGTCGAGCCCGGCTTCGGCGAGGGCGGGGCCGAGGTGATCGGCGATAAAGGCACACATCTGTTCCGGATTAAAGTGCAGGCT
>JBFJYX010000003.1:0-24728 GCA_041622415.1 Pontiella sp. | reverse complement strand
GGGTCATTCTCGACCCGACGAAGGATACGTTCGGTCGTGAAAAGAACGGGGTGCCGAACCGGCAGACCGGCGCGAAGCTGGTAAAGGCGGGGATACCGCTGCGCTGGGCGGATACGCACGGCGAACAGTGCCACGTGAAAATGCAGTATGTTGAGCATGCGGACGGTACGGCGACCCTGCTGCTGGGTTCGTGCAATTATACGCGGCGCAACCTGAATAATTTTAACTGCGAGGCCGCGCTGGCATTTACGGCACCGCGGGATGATCCGAATCTGGTGAAGGCGCGCGATGCCTTTGACCGATGGTGGAACAATGAGCCGAACAAAATCCATACCTGCGATTATGAAACCTACCGCGATGATAACTGGTGGCGGAAGTTCAGTGCCTGGTGGGGGGAGACGTCGGGGATATCGATTTTCTGATCTATCCTTCGCTGCTGTTCAACGGCAGCTGCTCCCCGGGTGCCGTAGACATTAGGCTATACTCATTTCTTCCAATGTCCGGAAATGTGGTCTATCAATAGGCCGCTTTCAAAGGGGTAATGAATGAAACGATCCAATTTAATTGTGGGCTTGCTCAGTGTGCTGGTTCTTTTTGCCGTGGCCACGGCGTTCAAGGCGGCGCAAACGGTGGTGATTCCGCTCATGATTGCCTGGCTGCTGTCGTATATCTGCGGTCCGGTGGTGAACTGGCTGGTGCACAAGCGGGTACCGCTGGGCCTGGCGGTTTTTGCGGTATTGATCCTGGTGCTCGGGGTCTGCTATCTGGGCGGCGTTTTTCTCGGCGGGCGGGTACGCGATGTACTGGCCGAATCGCCGAAATATCTGCAACAGCTCAACCTGATTTACCAGGACGTAGTGTCGGGGCTGTCCCTGCCGGATAACTTCCTGGCGGATATTAACTGGACGCAGCAGCTCGGGCCGAAGCTGGCGACGGCGACGGTGACGGTGACCGGATTCATGACGAACTTCCTCGGCAAGCTCATGCTGGTTCTGATCTTCCTGGTGTTTATGCTGCTGGGAAAACCGTACTTTAGATATAAGGTGGCCGCGGCATTTCCAGCGGAGCGAGCATCGAAGTTTACGGATATGACCGCCTCCATTTCGAAACAGATCGGGCAGTATCTGGTGGTGAAGGTGGCGATCAGCGGCACGACCGGGGTCATGGTCTGGGTGGTGCTGTCGCTGCTGAAGGTTGAGTTTGCCCTGACCTGGGGCGCGCTGGCCTTTTTTCTTAATTTTATTCCAAGCATTGGATCGATCATAGCGTCGATACCGCCGGTGCTGCTGGCGGTGGTACAGTATTATCCCTCCGTCTGGACGCCGATTTTTACTGCGGTTGCGCTGCTGCTGATCCAGATGACGATGGGCAATGTGGTGGAGCCGAAAATCATGGGCGACAGCCTGAACCTGAGTCCGGTGGTGATTCTGCTTTCGCTGATCTTTTTCGGCTGGATGTGGGGTATTGTGGGCGCACTGCTTTCGGTGCCGATTGCGGCGGCGATTAAAATTGTGTGCGAAAATATCGACGCGCTCAAACCAATCAGTATCTTGATGGGCTCTGGCAAAAGCCTGTGGAAGGAAACTCACGAAATACAGGGGAAATAATACCGTGGAACTACCGAATATTTTTGACCGACCCGAAGTGAAAGAATCGATCGCGCTCGCTCTGAAAGAAGATCTCGGCGACATCGGCGTGGATGTAACCACTGAATCGCTCGTCTCGTCCGAGGCCCGGGCGGAGGCGCATCTCGTTGCGCGCGAAGCCTGCGTTATGGCCGGCATCGGCGTGGCCGAGGAGGTTTTTCTGCAGGTGAATCCCGACCTCGAAGTCGAAGCCTGCGTGGCCGACGGCGATACGGTTGAGGCCATGACCACGGTGCTGATCATCAAGGGTTCCGCCAAGAGCATCCTGACGGCGGAGCGCACGGCTTTGAATTTTATTCAGCGCATGTGCGGGGTGGCGACCATTACGGCTGAATATGTCAAAGCGGCCGGCAATCCCGATGTGGACCTGTTGTGCACCCGCAAAACCACGCCGCTGCTGCGCCCGTTTGAAAAATATTCCGTCCGCTGCGGCGGCGGGGTCAATCATCGCTACGGTTTGTTTGATGCGGTGCTGATCAAAGACAACCATTTGGCGTCGTGGGAGCGCACGCACGGCATCGGCGTCGGCGAAGCGGTTGCCGCGGCGCGCCGGATGTATCCCGACCTGAAGATTGAGGTGGAGGTCGATACCATCGAGCAGCTCAAGGAATCGCTCGAAACCAGGCCGGACTGGGTCCTGCTGGACAATATGCCCCCGCCGGTCCTGCGCGAATGCGTGGCGCTGTGCAAAGGCATCTGTAAAACCGAAGCCTCCGGCGGGATCAACCTGAAGACGATTTATGACATCGCGCAGACCGGCGTGGATGCCATCTCCGTCGGGGCGCTCACGCACTCGGCCCCGTCCATCGACCTCGCGCTCGATTTTGTGGAATAGATAAAGTGAGGCCGGAACGCCCGGCTCACAGCGAATGAAAACACTTCTGGTCATAGACATCGGCAATACGAGTTCTTCGGCAGGGTATTACCGGAACGGAAAAGTGACTTCCGTGGGGCGTTGCCGATCGCGTTTCCAATCTTTGGAAGAGGTGGAACCGCTGCTCACCAGGAAACCGGTGGATGCGGTGGTGATTGCCTCGGTGGTACCGCCGGTGAATGCGCGCTGGAAAAAAGCGGTGAAAGCGGCGGGGCTGCCGAAACCGCTGTTTGTTTCCTGCGAGCTGGAGCTGGGCATCCCGGTGGATTATCCGAAGCCCGAAAGCATCGGGGCCGACCGGCTGGCGAATGCGGCGGCAGGGGCGCGGCTGATGGGCACGCCCTCGGTGGTATGTGATTTCGGCACGGCCCTGACCTTTGATATTCTCGATCCGGTCAAGGGCTACAAGGGCGGGATCATCTGTCCGGGGCTTCCGCTGATGTTTGATTACCTCGCTGAAAAAACGGCGTTGCTTCCGCATGTCGAACCGGCCAAAACCCGGGCCGTGGTGGGGCGCAATACCCGGCAGGCGATGCAGATCGGCGCACGGCTGGGTTACCGCGGCATGGTCCGCGAAATTCTCCAATCCCTGGAAGCCGATTTCGGCGTCGGGCAGCTTCCCGTCTGCTGTACGGGCGGGTATGCCGGATGGATCTTCAAGGACTGGGATGTGCCGGCCACCATTGATCCGCGGCTGACGCTGCGGGGCATCGGGATTATTGGTGAACTCAATATATAATTTCTCTAACGATAAAATATCTAAATTAATATATTCACTCAGAAATTTGTTGAGTTGCTGAATCAACCGCTATAGGTTGCTTTCTATTTCCCGCAAAGCCGGGTAGGGCAGGTGAGCACGTGAATAAGATAATCTATAAAGAACAGCTGTCGGATACCGTGTATCTGATGCGCCTGGAAGCGCCGATGATTGCGGCGGAACGCGAGCCGGGGCAGTTTATTATTCTGCAGGTTGAAGCCGATTACGGGGAGCGCATTCCGCTGACCATCGCGGATGCCGATCCGGACGAGGGCTCGGTCACGATTGTTTTCCAGGTGGTGGGCAAAACCACCCAGCTGCTCTGCGCCCTGAACGAGGGCGACCACGTGGAAGCGCTGGTCGGTCCGCTGGGCCGCCCGACCCATATTGAAAATGTCGGATCCGTGGTTTGCGTCGGCGGCGGCATCGGTATTGCGCCGCTGCATCCGATTGCCAAGGCGCTGAAAGCGGCCGGCAACCACGTCACCACCATTCTGGGTGCGCGCTCGAAAGACCTTCTGATTATGGAAGAGCAGATGCGGGCCTGTTCCGACGAGCTGATCATCTGCACGGATGACGGATCGTATGGGCAGAAAGAGCTCGTGACCAAACCGCTCGACGAAGTCTGCAAATGGAACCCGCGGCCCAACCTGGCGGTCTGCATCGGTCCGCCGATCATGATGAAGTTCTGCAGCGAAACGACGCGGCAGTATGATGTGCCCACCGTCGTGTCGCTGAATGCGATCATGATCGACGGCACCGGGATGTGCGGCGGATGCCGCGTTACGGTGGGGGGCGAAACCAAGTTTGTCTGCGTGGACGGCCCGGAGTTTGACGGGCATCAGGTGGACTTCCAGAATTTAATGAACCGTCTCTCCGCCTATAAGGATCAGGAGAAAGATCACGTCTGTAACCTGGACAAATTTAAATGAGCACAGCACTGACACCGAAAGAACGTTTGGCTATTCCGGCGCAGGCCATGCCGGAACAGGATCCGCAGGTACGCCGTTCGAATATGGACGAGGTGGCGCTGGGGTATACCGCCGAACAGGCCAAACTCGAGGCGGATCGCTGCCTGCAGTGTAAAACCGCGCCGTGTGTGGCGGGTTGTCCGGTGAGCATTGATATTCCGGGTTTCATCAAAAAGATTGCCGAAGGCGATAACGCCGGCGCGATTGCCACGATCAAAGAGAGCAGCCTGCTGCCGGCGGTTTGCGGTCGGGTCTGTCCGCAGGAATCGCAGTGCCAGGCGCCGTGCACGGTCGGCAAATCGCTCAAGGATATCAATAAAGCCGTCGCGATCGGTCGGCTGGAACGCTATGTGGCCGACTGGGAACGTGAAAACGGCCTGATGGAAACGCCCGCAGTGAAGCCGGAAACCGGCCGGAAAGTCGGCATCATCGGCACGGGTCCGGCGGGCCTGACGGTGGCGGCGGATGTGCGGCGCGAAGGGCATGAAGTGGTGCTGTTCGAAGCCTTCCACAAACCCGGCGGCGTGATGATTTACGGCATTCCCGAATTCCGCCTGCCGAAGGCGATTGTTCAGAAAGAGATCGACAACCTGCTGGCCATGGGCTGCAAGCTGGAAACGAATTTTGTGATCGGCCGCACCCGCAAGGTGACGGACCTGCTGGAAAAAGACGGCTTCGATGCGCTGTTTATCGGTACCGGCGCGGGGCTGCCGCGCTTTATGAATATTGAGGGCGAAAATCTCGTGGGCGTCTATTCCGCCAACGAATACCTGACCCGCTCCAACCTGATGCGCGCCTATGAAAAGGGCGTGGCGCATACCCCGATTCTGGATTCCAAGAAAGTGGCCGTGCTTGGCGGCGGTAATGTGGCGATGGATGCCGCCCGCACGGCGGTGCGGCTCGGAGCGGATGAAGTCCGCCTGATCTACCGCCGCACCTTGGAGGAAATGCCGGCGCGTGTGGAAGAGGTTCACCATGCCAAGGAAGAGGGCGTGATTTTCCACCTGCTGCAGAACCCGAAAAAGATCCTGGCGGATGAGCGGGGCTGGGTGCGCGGTATTGAGTGCCTCAAGTATGAGCTCGGCGAGCCGGATGATTCCGGGCGCCGGCGGCCGGTGGCCATCGAGGGCAGCGAATTTGAGATTGAAGTGGATACGGTGATCGTCGCCATCGGCAACGATTCCAATCCGCTGATCCGCCAGACCACACCGGGCCTGGATACCAATAAATGGGGCAACATTGTCGTGGACGATGCCGGCAAATCGTCGATTGATAAAATTTATGCCGGCGGCGACATTGTGCTCGGCGCGGCGACGGTGATCCTGGCGATGGGCGAAGGCCGCAAAGCCGCGAAAGCCATGAACGAGATGCTGGCTGGGCTCTAGGCGGCCTATTCCTTAATTCAACCCATGCAATTGCGTAAAAGGTTATCGGGTTTAATAACTTGAAAACCTTTGAACGGAATGGTGCTTCAGTTTTCCAATGTTTGGAGATTATGAGCGTAAGGGCTTTTCTTTTTCGCGGGCACTAGTAAAATTTACCAGATTTTAAACCCAAAGTAGGAATAATTTATGACCACGACGCACAGTTTGATAAACCAGTTGATCCAGCTTCAGGAGCTGGTTGTTGCAAACATGCAGAAAAAGGTTTCGCAACCGAACGCCCGCCTGGAAGAGCTGCACAAATCGATTCAGTCGCTGAGCGCCGATGTGCCGCAGCAGATTAAATCGCATTTCAACCGGTTGCTGCAGAAGCATCCGGAGGCGATTGTGCCGGTGTCCGGCGAGCTCTGCTCGGGCTGCGGCATGGCACTGACCAAGAGCCTGATTCAGAGCGTGGCCAAATCGGAAAGCCTGAACCGCTGCCCGAACTGCGCGCGTTTTCTGTATTTTCCGGACCAGCTCGTTGAGCGCGAGCGGGTGAGCCGTTCGTACGGCGAAGTCAAGAAAAAGGGCATTGCCCGCTATACGGCACCGGAGCTGATGATGCTGCCGCTGAAAGGTACAACCGGCGAAGAGGTGCTGGCGGAAATGTGCACCCGGATGCAGCGCGAGGGTTTTGTGGTGGATGGCGAGCATCTGCTGGACCTGGCCCTGCAGCGCGAGGGTATCATCAGTACCGCTGTGGACAACGGGCTGGCCTTTCCGCATGTTCGCGGGGTCGAGGGCGGCGGTCTTTCCATGGCGGTCGGGATCAGCAAAAAGGGTGTAAAATTCGGCGGTCCGGGCCGTACGCTGAGTCGGATCTTTTTCTTTGTGGTTATTCCGACGGCGACGAGCGCGTTTTATCTGAAGCTGATTGCCGGGCTGTCGAAAACCTTCCGCGAGAAAGAATGCCGCGAGATGCTGCTGGACTGTACGAGCGAAGAAGAGCTCTGGAAGGCCGTGATTAAGTCGACCCGGAAAACGTTTCAGTAAACGCCGGTTATCGGAGCTTAAAAAAGGTCGGCGATGCCGGCCTTTTTATTTTATACAGGGCCGGACATGACGACCATCTACGACATCGACGCTATCGAGCAGCTGCGCAGCCGGAATGCCGTGCAGCCGCACCGCATGAAACTGTTCCGGAATGCGCTTTTTAAAAATTCCAGTGATTGGAACGAAGCGCTGGCGGTGCTGCCCGAATCGGCGCGCGCGGATTTTGACCGGAGCATCACTTTCCAATGCCTGGAACTGGCGGAGCGGCACGATTCTGAAATTGATGCGGCCAGTAAACTGATTTTCAAGACGCACGACGGGCATCTGATTGAAAGCGTCGTGCTGCGCCCGAAAACCGGCCGCACCTCGATCTGCATTTCCTCGCAGGTGGGCTGCGCGTGCTACTGTTCGTTCTGCGCCACCGGTAAGATGGGGTTCACCCGCAACCTGACCACCGCCGAGATTCTGGATCAGATTACCCAGGCCAACCGAATGGTGAAGCCGGAGGGTCGATCGATCCGGAATGTGGTGTTTATGGGCATGGGCGAGCCGCTGCTCAATACGGAGCAGGTGTATCGGGCGCTCGACCTGATGATGGACCCGAAACTCTATGACCTGGCCGGGTCGCGGATCACGGTTTCGACGGTGGGTATTCCGAACGCGATGGAGGATTTTACCTCGGCCTATCCGGCGGTGCATCTGGCGCTGAGCCTGCATTCGGCGGATCAGCAGGTGCGGCAGCGTATGATGCCGCAGGCCCGCGTCTATCCGCTGGAGCAGATTCATGAAACCCTGCTGGCGGCATCGAAGCACGGCAAGGTGATGATTGAATACCTGATGCTCGACGGCGTGAACGACCGGCCCGCCGATCTCCAGGCCCTGGAAAATTATCTCCGGGATGTTCCGGTGCACATCAATCTGATTCCCTTTAACGAATATGCCGGCAGCAACCTGCGCGGCACCCCGCAGCCGCAGCGCGAAGCCTTTGCCAATCATTTGAAGGCGGCGGGATTTGATGTTACACTTCGCTACTCGATGGGCTCGGATATTGAAGCGGCCTGCGGACAGTTGGTTCAGCATAAACGAAAAGGATAGTGCGCATGAAAAAAGGCCTGGGTTTCATTGATGTCTTCTGTATTGCTTCGGGAGCCATGATCAGTTCGGGTATTTTTGTTCTGCCGGGCCTGGCATTTGACCAGATCGGGCCGGCTGTGATTCTTTCCTATCTCATTGCCGGGCTGCTGGCGCTGATCGGGGTGCTGAGTGTGATCGAGCTGGCCACGGCCATGCCTAAAGCGGGGGGCGATTATTATTTCCTGACCCGCAGCCTCGGGCCGCTGATCGGCACGGTGTCGGGTCTGCTGAGCTGGTTTGCGCTCTCGCTGAAAACGGCGTTTGCGATCTTCGGTCTGGCCGAGGTGATTTTTCTCTTAAGCGGCGAAAAGGTGCCCATGTTTGCCACGGCGGGGCCGGTGACCGTGCTTTTTGCGCTGCTGAATATTCGGGGGGCCGAGGCGGCGGCCAAATTTGAGGTGGCTCTGGTGACGGTGCTGTTCATTCTGCTGGGCGGCTATCTGGTTGCGGGCATGCCGAATCTCGAGGCGTCGCATTTCACGCCGTTTGTTGCCGAAAGCGGCGGGCTGAAGGGGATCCTCTCCACCGCAGGGTTTGTCTTTGTCTCGTTCGGCGGGCTGTTGAAGACCGCGACGATTGCCGAGGAGGTGCGCAATCCGCGACGCAATATTCCGGCGGGTTTCATTGCCGCGACGATCGCCATCACACTGCTCTATGCGCTGCTGCTGGTGGTCACCGTCGGTGTGCTGCCCGCCGAAGAGCTGGCGGGTTCGTATACGCCGATTGCCGACACGGCGCAGCTGCTGGTCGGACCGGTCGGCTATATTGCCATCACAATTGCGGCCGTGCTCGCCTTTGTGACCACGGCCAACGCGGGCATTATGTCGGCCTCGCGCTATCCGCTGGCCCTGGGGCGCGATAAACTGCTGCCGCCGTTTTTTGCCAAGGTAAACCGGCAGGGTGAACCGATGGTGGCCATTGTCATGACCTCGGCCATTATTCTGCTGTCCCTGCTGCTGGACATCGAAAAGCTCGTCAAGGCCGCGTCGGCGGTGGTGATCAGCGCGTATATTCTGTCGGCCACGGCGGTGCTCGTTATGCGTCACAGCAAGCTGACCAATTACCGCCCGACGTACCGCGTACCGCTGTGTCCGTGGCTCCCGCTCTTCGGGATCATCAGCTTTTCGCTGCTGATTGTGGATATGGGTATGGCCGCCATCGAAATCAGCCTGGGCTTTGTCGTCTTCGGTCTGCTGCTCTACTTTTTCTACGGCCGAAAACGCTCCGATATGGAATATGCGCTGCTGCACATCGTCGAGGGGCTGACCAATAAAAACCTGACGACCGACTCGCTGGAAAAGGAGCTCTACGAAGTGCTCCATAAGCGGGACCAGCTGGTGCACGATGAATTTGATGAAGTACTGAAAAACGCCAAGGCGGCGGATCTCGCACCCGGCGCAAACCAGGCGGAGCTGCTGCGCGTCGTGTCGGAATCGCTCGAGCCCGAGCTGGACCACTCCGCCGAAGAGATCCGCGCGCGCTTTATCGAGCGCGAGGAGCAGGGCAGCTGTGTGCTGACCCCCTTTGTGGCCATCCCGCATATCATCATCGACGGGGAAGGGCTCTTTAAAATCATGCTGATCCGCAGCCGCGAAGGTATTTCATTTGAAGGCGATGTATCGGTGAAGGCCTTTTTTGTGATTGCCGGCAGCAAGGATATGCGGAACCTGCATCTCAAGGCGCTGGCCGCCATTGCCCACATGGTCCAGCATCCGGAATTTGAAAAACGGTGGACGCGGGCAAAGAATGAGGCGCAGCTGAAAGATATCCTGCTGCTCAGCGACCGCGTGCGGATGCAGAAAACGCCGGCCTAGGTTAAGGCCTCATACATTTCCTGCCACTCCTCCGTCAGGGAGGCGGTGCACACGGGGCGGCCGGCGCGGCGATACCAGTAAGCGGCGTTGCCGAGGTCGCCCTCGACCCGGTGCAGGTAGGCATGGATCCATGCGGCTTCCGCGGTATTGATCTCCTGTACGATGCGATGGGCGCGGTCCCAGTCGCCGTCACGTTCCGTTTCCAGGGCCTGGATGTAAGTTTTGCTGTTCATGACAGAACTTTAACCGCGTTGGGATAGGATTTTGAGCCTGAATCTGGTTTTCTTTCCCTTTCCGGAATTTCACCGATATGAGACATGCGCTGACCATTCTGTTTTTGATTGCCGCCTCGTTCGCTGCTGGGCAGACGAATGAGGCGCCGCGGTTTTCCTTTCCCCGCTGGGGTCCGTCGATCAAGGCCGGGTCGGTGTATAATTTTACAACGGATATTGAGGGGGGCGGCTCTTTTGCGGTCAACCGCTATTTTGTGGAAGCCGGTTTGGCGCGGCTGTGGCGTTTTGACCGGATGGTTTCGGTTTCCGCCGGCTACGGGCAGGATGATTACCGCTTTTCCGGCCTGGGTACGGATCCGTGGAACAATATCGATAATTTCCGGGTCGGGCTGTTTGCGCGCTGGGCACTGGATGAGCAGTGGGTGCTCTTTGCGGGGCCGTCCGTGCGTTCGTATGGCGAGGCGGGGACGGATCTCGATGATGCGCTGGTGGGCACATTTTTCGGCGGCGCATCCTATCGCTTCAGTGACCGGCTGACGCTCGGTCCCGGTTTTATGGTGGCGGGGCAGATTGAAGACAGCACCCGTTATTTTCCCGTGCTGCTGGTTAATTGGAACCTGACGGAAAAGCTCAGCCTCGAAACCGGCGGCGGATTTGCCGCAACCGCCGGGCCGGGGCTGTCGATGGTGTATGATTTTTCCAAACATTGGAAATTTGCGGTAACCGCGCGCTATGAAAAGAAACGGTTCCGCCTGAATGGTACCGGTTTTGCGAAAAATGGAGTGGGGGAAGATCGTAATGTTCCAATTATTGGAAACGTCGGATACTTTTTTTATCCCGGCGGCCATATAAGTGCAGTTATTGGTTATAATTTTGCAGGAAAAATAAGTGCAGAAGGGGCTGATGGGCTTAAACTGTATGAAAATGATTATGATTCGTCACTGATGGCGGGGCTTGTTACATCGTTTCGGTTTTAAAATCAAAGTTATCGGCGATCTGTCGGGGATTTGTATTCGATAATATATCCTGTTTTTATAACTCACCGGTTTTCTGATTAAAATGTTGACAAAAAATCAATCTATTTTATGGTTGTTTGGAATTTGGAGGTAAAATTATGTCAAACATACCTATGGAAGGCGGCCAGGCACTGATTCGATGTCTGGAAAGTGAGGGGGTCGAATATATTTTCGGCTACTCCGGCGGCGCAGCGATTCCGATTTTCGACGCGCTGGTTACGACCAACACCAAGATTAAATTCGTGCTGGTGCGCCATGAACAGGGCGCGGCCCATATGGCGGACGGCTATGCACGTGCAACCGGCAAGCCGGCGGTGGTCCTGGTGACGAGCGGACCGGGCGCGACGAACACGCTGACCGGCATTATGACGGCGCAGATGGATTCGGTTCCGATGATCGTTCTTTCGGGCCAGTCGGTTTCGTGGATGCTCGGCAAGGATGCATTCCAGGAAGCGGACATTTTCGGTATTACGATGCCGGTGGTTAAGCACTCTTATCTGATCAAGGAAACGAACGAGATTCCGCGGATTGTCCGCGAGGCATTTCATATTTCCACAACCGGCCGTCCGGGCCCGGTGCTGATTGATATTCCGAAGGACCTGAGCGCGGGGCCGTGTACGGCGGATCTCCATGCGGAGATGGACCTGCCGGGATACCATCCGGATTATTCGGTGGATAACGAAACCGTGCTTGAGATTGCGGAGGCGCTGGCGAAATCGAAGCGCCCGCTGATTCTGGCGGGCCACGGGGCGATGATTTCGGGGGCAGACCCGACGCTGAAAGCGCTGGCGGAAAAGGCGCAGATTCCGGTGACCACGACGCTGCTGGGCAAGGGCGTTTTCCCGGAAACCCATGAGCTGTCGCTGGGCATGCTGGGCATGCACGGTACGGCGTATGCGAACACAGCGATCTGCGAATGCGACCTGCTGCTGAATGTCGGCTCGCGTTTTGACGACCGGATTCTCGGCCAGCCGGACCAGTTCTGCAAAGACGCCACGATTATCCATATCGATATCGATGCGGCGGAAATCGGTAAAATGATCCAGCCGCAGATTACCTGCGTGGCGGATGCCAAAACCGCGCTGGATGAACTGATCAAGCATGTTCCGGTTCTCGAGACCAGCACGTGGCGTAAAACGCTGGACGGATATAAAGCCAAGTATCCGCTGAAGTTCAAACGCCAGGGCAGCCTGAAAATGCAGCACATCATCGATGAGTTTTACAAGCTGACCGACGGCAAAGCGGTGGTGGCCACCGATGTGGGCCAGCATCAGATGTGGGCGGCCCAGTTTTATAAGAGCGACGACCGCCACAACTGGCTGAGTTCGGGCGGAGCGGGCACAATGGGGGTCGGCCTTCCGTATACAATCGGTGCGGCCTTCGGGCGTCCGAAGGATATTCATGTCTGTTTCGTCGGGGACGGCGGATTCCAGATGACGTTCTTTGAGCTGGCGACCGCCGCGCTGCATAAACTGCCGATCAAGATTGTGGTGCTGAACAACCACTACCTGGGCATGGTGCGCCAGTGGCAGGAGTTGTTCTATGATGACCGTAAGAGCGGCGTGGACCTGGAAGGCAATCCGGACTTCGTCAAGCTGGCGGAATCGTTCGGGATCAAGGGCTTCAACCTGCGCCGGCCGGGCGATGTAAAACGCGTCCTGCAGAATGCGCTGGAGTATAATGACGGGCCCTGCCTGATTAACTGCGAAGTGGAAAAAGCAGACAATGTATTCCCGATGGTGCCGGCCGGTGCCGCGCTGGAAGACATGCTGGTTGAACCGCCGACCATCAAACTGGATAAACCGACGGGTTCCACTTAATCGAGGAGAATGACGATGCTGAATCAGAATAAAGACATGCATACACTCAGTGTTTATGTTTCGAACAAGCCGGGCGCACTGGCCCGTATTGCCCAGGTGTTCTCCCGCCGCGGTTTCAATATTGAGTCGCTGGTGGTATCCCCGGCTGTGGACGGTCATTTTTCACGAATGACCATCAGCTGCAGCGGAGATGCCGAGGGCCTGGACCAGATTATCAAGCAGCTCATGAAGCTGATTGATGTCCTGCACTGTATCGACCACACCTACGATGAGTCGGTGACCAAGGAGATGGGCCTGATCAAGGTGGCGGTGGACAGCGAAGGGCGCTCCGAGGCGCTGCAGATTGCCGAGCATTACGGATGTAAAACCGTGGACCTCACGCCGGGATCCATGATCCTGCAGGTGGTGGGCAATCCGAGCAAGATCGACGCACTTGAAGAGATGATCGCGAAATTCAAGATTATCGAGCTGGTCCGTACCGGCAAAGTGGTCATGAGCCGCGGCGAGGATATGACCTGATCCGGTCTTCCAATGATTGGAAAAGCCGTCTCGTATGAGGCGGCTTTTTCTGTGTCGGGTCAGAGGAAATAGTTGAGGGGGAGGTGACCCTGTCCCTCGGCATCGCGCAGCTGGACCACCTTTTCGCTGGTGGTGTGGTAGCGGCTGTCCACCCCTTTGTTTGCGGGGCAGCCGACAATATTGATCAACTCGTTCATCAGATATTTGAGGTGCTCGCCGCTGTTGGCGGCCAGGTCGAGCAGGTCCCGCTGATCCAGCGTGATTTCCCCGACAAATCCGCTGAGCATCATTTCAAGCGAAGCCGTGACGGCCGTGAGGGGCTGCATGAGTTCCTGGGCGACTTCGGCGAGGGAGGCAAGGAGTTCATCCTGCGTCATATTACGGCCGTGTCCGCCGATGGTTCCGGTTTCGCCTTCATTGAGCTGCTGGGAGAGGATCTCCAGTTTTTCCCGGGTGGTAAAGAGGGTGTCATCGAGGTTTTCATTGGCTTCGCCCAGCAGATCCTTTACGGAAGTGCCGTTGGCATCCTCTGACCTCATCATCTTTTCGAGGCGTTCGAAAACGGTGGTCAGCGTGCTGAGTCCGTCGGCGATATCGCCCGAGGCCCTGCCGCTTTCGACGACGATGCGCCGCCATTCCGCAGACGGGAAATCTGTATCGGCAATCAGGTCTTCGGCCGCAGAGGCGCCGTGGGACTTGATATAATCCTGAAGTTCAATCTTCTGCTGTTCGATGGCATCGCGATGCTCCATGTAATTCATGGCCGCCATTTCGAAGCCGAGTTCTTCGTCCATTTCGCGAATGGCCTGGACGATCTGGCGGTCCAGGTTGGGATCCGCCTGGCCGGTGAGATCGCGCATGCGTTCGAGTACGCTTTTTTCCAGCAGCAGCATGGCTTTGCGCAGGTCGGCTTTGCCTTCCGCATGCCGGAAGGTGCTCTGATTATGAAGCCCGTCATAGGTGCGGCGCAGGCTGCCGAGAATAATGTCGCCGAGCGACTCGCCGTTCAGGTCGGAAACCGACTGCCGGATCGCCACGGATTCCATGATGATGCGGCCCAGTTTTTCAGGGTCGGAAGCCAGCTCGGAAAGGCCGCCGCCGACTTCGGCGTCATCGGCATCGATATCGCCTTTGAGAAAAGCGACAATCTGATCGATATAAATTCCACTGGAAGACGCTTCCTCCTGTGCGCCGGAGGCATCATCCAGATCGTCCATTCCATCAATATCCAGCACGTGAACGCCCTCGCCGCCGGCGCCGCCGAGCTCGGTTTCGTCCACCACCTTCTGTCCTTCGTGAACCGCTTCATAGACCATGTTTTCGGTTTTAACGTGGGAGAGGCCGGCGGTATTGAGGCCGTCCTTGAATTCGGAAGCTTCGCGGTGGGAGAGTAGATGAACCAGGTCGGTCAGTTCATTACGCGTGATGCCCCGGCTGATTTTCAGTCCGGTAATCCGGAGCTTCGCCAGCCGGCGTTCCAGCGACTTCAGCAGGGTGCCCGTTGCACTGACCGGAATCTCATCAATCGTGAGGTTGCCGTTGAATGCACCGATCATGAATTTGCTGCGGTCGATGAAGAGCGAATGAAGGGCCACCTCGGCCGTCACCACCGCCGCCTGGACGGCCGGGTGTTCATTTCCATAGGTGGTCGCGATGTTGATGGATCGGCCCAGCTCATTCAGTGCGTTAGTCAACGCCTCGTCTTGAATGGGCTGAAACTGTCCTCCTGTAAATCTGGTATCTGATGGCATGCTTAAACTCTATGTTGAAAAGGTTAAGCTACCTTTAGCATTATGCATGCCGATTTCGGGGTGCGGCCATTTTCACGGCAGGTCCATCGGTTTAAGTGCCCGGAGGTGCGTAAAAATGCAGGTATCGGGGGAATACCCCCGATACAAAGGAAACGGCACCTGAATTGCGCAGGTCTCAGTTCTGTAAACACTTCAGGCCGTCGACGCGATCAGGCGTCGATGCGCTCGAGGATAAATCCGGTTCTCGACGGAATGTAAATATTGATCTGGTTTCGATCGTGTTCGCCGTCGTTGAACGAGAAGCTGTCGTAGACCGTCTCGCCCTTGACCAGATCGTGACCGCCGTAGGCGGGGGAGTCGGTATTCAGGACCAGTCGGTATTTACCCGGCGTAACGTCCACGGGGTAATCCGCAAACGATTTCGAGGGGTGGAAGTTGAGCACAAACACCAAACCTTCGCGCTCGAAGGCGATGATTTTATCGCCTTCGTTCACCAGACGGAAAATCGGAGGTTGCAGACCGATAATGTCATGATCGCGCACAACACGGACCAGCTCCTGGTCGAAGTCGGCGAGAAAATGGAATTTCAGGCTCGGGTCATCCCGCAGGCTCCACTGGCGGCGTGCATACTGGTAGGACCAGCCGTTGCCTTCGCGCGGGAAATCGATCCATTCCGGATGTCCGAATTCGTTGCCCATAAAGTTCAGGTAACCGTGTCCCGCCGCACCGATGGTGGCCAGGCGCGCCATTTTATGCAGCGCCATGCCGCGGTCGACGATGAGGTTCTGGGCATCGGCGTGCATGTTGTAGTACATCTCTTTATCGATGAGCTCAAAGATGAAGGTTTTGCCGCCGACGAGCGCCTGGTCGTGGGATTCGACATAGCTGATGACCTGTTCGTCCGCGCGGTGGCTTGTCAGCTCATGGTAAAGCCAGCTCATGTTCCACTCATCATCCGGAATATCGTTGGAGAGCTTGAACCAGCAGTCGGGCGCGCCCATGGCCAGGCGGTAGTCAAAACCGCAGCCGCCTTCGGTTTCCGGCGCACCGAGGCCGGGCATGCCGGAAACGTCTTCGGCAATCGTGATGGCATCGGGGCGGACCTGATGGATCAGCTTGTTCGAGAGGGCGAGATAGGCATAGGCATCCAGGTCGCACGAACCGTTGAAATAGTTTTCGTAATCGGTAAAGGCCGTGCCGAGTCCGCGGTGGTGGTAGAGCATGCTGGTTACCCCGTCAAACCGGTAGCCGTCGAATTTGAATTCGTCGAGCCAGTAGCGGGCATTCGACAGCAGGAAGTGCAGGACCTCCGGTTTGCCATAGTCGAAGCAGCGCGAATCCCAGGCATCGTGCTCGCCGCGCGCGCCGTCGTGGAAATACTGATAGTGCGTACCGTCGAAACGCGAGAGGCCCTCGAGTTCATTTTTAACCGCATGGGAGTGGACCAGGTCCATGATGACGGCCAGGCCGGCTTCGTGGCAGGCATCGATCAGTTCCTTGAGTTCCATCGGTGTGCCGAAGCGCGACGACGAAGCAAAAAAGTTGGAGACGTGATAGCCGAAGGAGCCGTAATAGGGGTGCTCCATGATGCCCATAAACTGCACGGTGTTGTAGCCCATCTCCACGATACGCGGCAGGATCTTTTCCTTGTATTCTTTGTAGCTGCCGATCTTGGCCTCTTCCTGCGCCATGCCGATGTGCGATTCATAAATCAGCGGGGCGCCGATCGGCTTGGACGGGTTGGGGAATTTCCATTGGTACTGGGTCGGCGGATTCCACACCTGCGCACTGAAAATATGGGTTTCCGGATCCTGGACCGCGCGGCGGCAGTAGGCCGGCAGGCGTTCGCCTTCACCGCCCGGCCAGTACATCTTCAGTTTATACAGGTCGAGATGCTTAATCTGATCGGCCGGAATCTCTATTTCCCAGACGCCGTTGCCGTCGCCGTAATGCAGGGCATATTCATCGAGCTGTTCCCAGTTTGAAAAGTCGCCGATCAGGTAAATCGCGGTGGCGTTGGGGGCCCATTCACGAAAAACCCACTTCCCGTCGCGGAAGTGGAGTCCGAAATACTCGTGGCCGTTGGCGAATTCATCCAGCGTGATCTGTCCGCCGGTGAGGCGTTCCTCCATGCCGCGGATATAATCCGCGCGCTCCTGAATTTGGCCCATGAAGGGGGCGAGCCATGGGTCGTTGGAAAGTTTGGCAAGTTTCGGGTCTCTCATCTGCACATCCTAGTTGGCGTTTTCAAACACTTCATCCACCAGCGGGCGGTGCAGCATTTCCTGATAAATGTCGATATACGCCTGCGCGGTCACGGCGTGGTTAAAGCGTTCCTTGCTCTCTTTCATCACACGGCCCACATGGGTGCCGCGGGTGTGTTCATCGAGTGCGTAGAACGCCATGGCCTGGTCGATGGCCCATTCCAGGCCTCCGCCGTCGTAGGTTTCAAAGAGGAAGCCGTTACCGGTCCCTTTTTCGATATCCATCTGGCTGATGGAGTCATGCAGGCCGCCGGTATCGCGAACGATCGGCAGCGAGCCGTAAATTGCGCTGGTCATCTGGGGCAGGCCGCAGGGTTCGAACAGCGAGGGCATCAGCATAAAGTCGGACGCCGCAAAGCCGATATGGGAAAGGCCTTCTTCAAAGTTGCAGATGGCCACCTGCTTGTAGAGATCGTGCTGATAGACAATATCGTGGAATACCTGCTGAAAGGCGCCGTTGGCCACAAAGGCGATCTGCAGCCCTTCTTTGCTGTATTTGTCCACAATGCGGAAGAGGATATCCGCCACGAGCTGGCAGCCCTTCTGGACCGGGTCGAGGCGCGACGGCCAGAACAGCAGCGGGGCATCGGGATTCACTTCGAGTCCCAGCCGCTCCTGCAGCCAGGCTTTATTGGCCCGCTTGGCCGTATAATGGTCGAGCACGCCGTATTGCTGGATCAGGTAATCATCGGTCTCCGGGTTGCAGGAGGCATCCGGCGAGTTGAGAATACCCCGGGCGCAGCCCGCATGGAATTTGCTCGCCACTTCCCACTGAATGTTGCCCGGCACAAAACTGTGCTCATTGTCGACGATCTCTTTCAGGAACGTCGGGCTTACGGTGTTGATGAAGTGCGAGGCAAAAATGCCGCTGCACAGGAAATCCACCGGATTGTTTTCCCGCGCTTCAAAATAGTTGGCCGACGGCCAGCTGTAAAAGAGGTTGCTCCAGAATTCGGCGGCGTCAATTCCGCGGTCTTCGATGTGGGCCAGGGTGGTTTTTACCGTGTGAATATTGTGGAAGGTGAAGAGGCTCGGAATGCCGAGCATGCGCGCTTCCGCCGGAATCAGGCCGGTCATCCAGTCGTTGCAGTGGACCAGATCGGGTTTGACCGTGGGGATAATGTTGTTGATCACCTCGCGCTGAAAGGCCAGGGCGATCTTCATATCGACCTCTGCGGAATTGCTGTAAACGCGGTCCTGATAATAAAAAATCCGGTCCTCCGCCAGGTGAATGCGGTCGTCCGGAAGTTTACTTTTATAGATCAGCAGTTCGTCGTCGATGAACCCGCCGATGTCGACATGGAACATTTTACGGTAGTGAGGCAGGGCCACGTGCACGTCGGCGCCGAGCTCGTAGAGGGCCGAAACCAGCGATGCGGAGACATCGGCCAGCCCCCCGGCTTTCGCCGAGAGCTTGTTCGTCATATTGCCCATGCCCTCAGGCAGATACGTGATCTCCGGGGTGACGATCAGGATGCGCGGCCCCTTCTTTTTCATCACGTTGGGCGTCGATTTTTTAGCGGTTTTTTTTGACGCTTTCTTACTCGGTGTTTTTTTCTTTTGGTCAGCCATTATATCCCCTTAATTGCTCACACGATGAAAACAATCGGGGGATGAGTTTACAAGCATATACTCAACCCTTTAATTGTTTAACCACGCGATAGAGCTCCGTAACGCCCCAGGCCTGGGCGCCGCATCCGCGCTGGGTGTGCGGATGGTTCCCGTCGATCACCTCCGGGCTCTGGCGCAGGCAGCCGTGGTTCAGCACGTCCGAGGCGCTGCCCAGGATGGACAGGGCGGTTTCGCGGGCCGCGTCGCCGTAAACCATCACCAGCGCTTCGGCATAGGACGGGAAGGGCCAGGTCCAGGCCGTGCCGTTGTGATAGGCCGGTTTGCGCCGCGTATCCTCATCGCCGGTATAGTGCCCCCAGTAGGGGTGCTGCGGGTCGTTGAGCAGGTGGCCGTCGTTATACACCGGGCAGGGGTGCTGCACCGGCCGGTCCGCCAGGCTGCGGATCGCCCCCGGAATCAGCAGCTGTTCGCAGGCCTCGATAATGTTTTTGCAGAGCGTGGGATCCGTCACGGCCCCGAGGGTGACGGCCAGCAGCTGGTTGGAGCGCAGGGCATCATCCTGTTCCGCATCAAAGGCACTCATGCCCGGGGTCGCCGCGAGGCAGTCGGCGAGGTAGGTGAAATCGTCCGCCTCCACCAGGAACAGTTCCGAGATCGACTCTTCGACGCGAACCGCCCAGGATTTCCAATCCCCGGATTTATCCAGCCGGGCCAGCATATTGAGCGCATATTTCCACATCGACTGGATTTCAATCGGGTAGCCCGTGCGCGGCGTTCCGGCCGGATAGTTGGTATCCATCCAGGTATAGTGCGACGGGCTGAAAATCAGGCCCGAGCGGGCATCAAACCGAATGCCGTTTTCGGTGCCCTTCATCAGGCCGTTCGCCAGCGCAACCAGCACCGCTTTCACCGTACGGCCGTCTCCGCAGTCGGTCTTCAGCAGTTTTTGGTTCCCCTGGGCCTGCATCAGTTCATCGCAGGCGACAAAGAGCCAGAGCGGGGCATCGGAGGTTTCGCGGTTGTTGTCGTCGTTGCCGCGGATCATGTTCGGGATGGTGCCGCCTTTTTCATATTTGGCGAACTGCAGGAGGATATTCTGCGCCTCTTCCAGCAGGCCGGCGGCAATAATGCCGCGCAGGCAGATCAGGGTGTCGCGGCCCCAGTCGAGGAACCACGGGTAGCCGGCAATGACGGTCTGGAATTCATCCCGCTTCACAATAAACTGTTTCATCGCGAGCTTCATCGCCTCTTCGATGGAAACCGTTTCCCGCTTCACGGCCAGCGTCGGTTTTCCAAAGGTTGGAACATCATTGATCGACGCGGTCAGCTCGGCCGTCTGTTTTCCTTTGAGCTCGATCCGGAAATAGCCCGGGCTCCAGAGATCGCCCTCGCCGTCGATACCGCGCTCGCGGTCGACCGGGTGCGGCACCATATAATACCACTCCGGCTCGGCGTGGAATTCGCCTTTTTTCAGTTCCAGTTTCAGGCGGCGGTCGTGGGCCGGGGCAAATTCAAACCCGTTGGCCAGCGGCCGAAGGGCCCCGGGCCAGTTTTTCTCGGGGCCATACATCGCTTTGGTGACTTCGTGGTTGTTGCGGTCTTCAATATCCGGCCGCAGGATCAGGGTGACGGGCAGCCGGTCCGCGAGGTGTTCCGGATCGCCGCCGGCGGCTTCGCGCACAAAACTCAGTTTGACGGCATTGGTATCGGGATGCAGCTGCAGGGCGGCCTTGAGCGGGATCAGTTTTCCTTCGCCGACCGGGACCGCAAAGTTCCAGATCACCGTGCCGTCGTCGGCCACGGAAAAGCGTTTCTGGCAGTCGAGGTTCAGCTCGTTGGAATAGTCGCGGCAGACGACCCAGGCGCGGCAGCGCGAAAACATGGTATGGCGGTCCACCGGCACTTCGGGATCGAGGTTGGCGGTGAGCAGGCCGTCGTATTTACTGCGCAGTTCGCCCCAGGCCACGCGCACCTGCGACAGCGCGCCGTGCTCGTTGGTGCAGACGGCGTAACGGTCTTTGTCGTGGATCGTGCCCGCTTTGCAAGTGGTGATGACCGTGGCGTTTTCCTCGGGGCACAGCTGCATGAGCGGCGCCGCGGTTTTCGCGATGGTGTCTTCAAAGACGGTCAGTTTGAGTTCGAGGGCGGTGTGCTGTTCCGGCGTTTCCAACGGTTGGAAAAGCGCAAAGGTTCCGCCGTCGGCCTGCAGCGATTTTTCGTGGGCCAGGGTGCGGCCCGCGGCATCGCGGATTTCGGCAATAAAGCCGGCCGGCGCGCGGACGAGCAGGAAATGGCCGGGCGGCAGCATGACGGTGCGGTGCTGATCGCGCGGCCACTGCCAGGTGGTGACCACCGGTTTTCCGCCGGCCAGTTCTTCGCAGACGCCTTTCGGATCGGCGAGCAGCCGGGCGATGTCGGACTGATCCACGGCCTGGAAATAATCAAACACATCCATGGCCTTGGCCGTCAGCATCTGTTCTTCGCTTGCGGCGGTTCCGGTGTAGGGGGTTTCCAGGGCCTGGAAAACCCGGTCGAGAGCGGCCGGGTCATCGGTGAGGCAGCAGACCTGGCCGGGCTGGAGATCGAGGGACTGCCCCTTCATCCTCACCCGGTCAGCGGTCAGCAGGTCGGTTTTAAATCCGCCGAAGTCGCCGTTCCATTCCACGAGTCCGTTGCTTTCGTGGTTCAGGTTGGCGAGGATCAGCAGCCGGTGTTCGCCGGATGCGTCGGTGCGCAGGATGGCCGCGGAGTTGTGGTAGTTTTTGGTGATGATTTCCACTTTGCCGCCGGCGTGGAACGACGGGTGGGCTTCCATTACGGCGTGGATGCGGCGGATCCAGTCGATCATGTTCGGCTCGGCGCTCCAGCTGAGGGAATGCGCATTGTGCACATTGATCTGCGTGTCGGCATACCACTCGACGCCGTTGGCAAAACCGAACGCGCCGTTGTGCGCGGTCAGCGCGCAGAAGGCCACGCGCAGCCGGGCAAAGGTGTGCGAGACGGCGGCGAGGCGGGCGTTGTCGTGCGTTTCCGCAAAATGGATCAGGTTGCCTGTGCTCTCCGACACGCGGATGGATTCCGGCAGATAGCCGTCGACCTGGCCCTGGTCATAATTCTGGAAGATTTCGGAATAGGCCCAGTTCATGCCGCTGTTGGCGAGCAGGTTTTCGGTGACGTGTTTGTGGCCGCCGAGCCCTTCGAGCATGAAGATGGTGTCGGGATATTCCATGCGCACCTTGGCAATGATGTACTGCCAGGCTTCGAACGGGACCATGTAGCCCGCGTCGCAGCGGTAGCCGTCGACGCCTTTGCGGCACCAGAAGAGGAAGACGTCGGCGAGCTCTTTCCAGAGTTCGCGGTGTTCGTGGTTGAGTTCGACCAGGTCGGCCCAGACATCGCCCCAGGCGCCGGGCGATTTAAACTTGCCGTTTTCCTTGCGCTCAAACCAGTCGGGATGGTTGATCTGCAGCCACGAGCCCCAGCCGGTGTGGTTGATCGGCATGTCCATATAAAGCCGCGCGTTGCGTTTGTGCACTTCGTCGACGAGTTCTTCGAACTGCTCGAGCGGAGTGGTCAGCTTGTCAAATTCGGCGTGTACGGGATCGACGTTAAACAGGTCGAGCGGGGCGAAGGCGCTGCCGAAGCGGCCCATGCGGCCGTAGGTGGTCGGGGTGGGGTGCACCGGCAGCAGCTGCACAATTTTGCAGCGCAGCGTGCCGACGATAAAATCGAGCTCGTGGATCAGGTCGCGGAATTTTCCAGCCTTTGGAATCACCGTATAGCCCGCGTGGTCGAGCTGGTGGATGGCATGTTCGTCGTGCGGATCGATGGCGCCTTTATATTTGGCTTCGCCGAACTGGCGGACGAAGGCGGTATACATGGTATTGCCGGCGCAGGTTTCGGCGGGCTCGACTTTGAGCACGGAGTTGCCGCCGTCCGGCCAGAGAATGTGTTTGGCGCCGGTTTCAATAAAATAGGCCTTGGCCTCGAAACGCCCGACGCCGAGCAGCGGCAGGGTGAGGGTGAACTGGTTTTTTCCTTTGGCCTTCATCGGGAAATCATGCCAGTCGCGCGAGAGCGGGGGGAGGCCCTGCTCGGCGTGCATGATGATCTCGGTGTGGCGGGTGTGGGCGTGGCCGATATTGGCGCGCAGCCAGGCTTTGCCTTTCCGGCCCGTGTGGTTGGTGAGGGTGAAGGTGACGGTGTCGCCGCGGAAATGGATCGTGTGTTCACCCGGTGCGGGGTGTTGAATCAGATGGCCCATAAAAATCCCTGTTTTCAATTTGTTCCCGTCATTGGAAAAACTGAAGGTCTTATAGGGGGTAATTCTTCCAATGTCTGGAAAAAAGGACCGGGACTTTGAATCTGATCAATCCGCGATGGGGATTGTTGTTGCTGTTTTTTATTGATAAATTGCCGTTCTTTAAGCATATACGACCGCTTTTCGACAGGGGAACATCATGCGAATTGTGATTATCGGCGCAGGAAACGCGGGACGTCAGTTGGCTCAACGGCTGTGCGAAGAGAAGCATAGTGTGGTCATGATTGATCGCGACCCACATAATCTGGCCCAGGCGGAAGCGGGGCTGGATATCCTGACGATCTGCGGGCAGGGGTCCAATCCGCTGGTGCTGCAGGAAGCGCATGTGGAAAAATGCGACCTGCTCATCGCCGTGACGGATAATGACGAGGTCAACATTCTGTCCTGCCTGTTCGCGCATGCCGCGGGCGTGAAGGGAAAAATCGCCCGGGTCACCAATCCGGATTTCCTGAGCAGCACGAACGGGTACGACCTGCGGAAGATGGGCATTGATCTGGTTATCAACCAGAAGCATGAGTGCGCCCGCGAAGTCTTCAATATGCTGCAGATCCCCGGCGCCCAGGAAGCGTTCGACCTCTTTTCCGGTAAAGTGATGGTGGCGGGTTTTGCGGTCAACACCATGAGTCCGCTGTTCGACCGTACACCGGCCGAATGCGACCGCCTGGACCTGATGCAGAGCGTCCGCGTCATTGCCATCCGCCGCAACAACGAGCTGGTGGTCCCGCACGGCAATACGCTGTTCCTGCAGGATGATGTGGTCTATCTGGTCGGCAAGCGGCAGGACGTGGCCAACTTTTTCCTGTGGGTGCAACCGGATGTGGCTCCGTTTGAAAAGGTGATCATCGCCGGCGGCGGCGACCTCGGCCTGATGCTGGCCAAATGTATTGAAAACGAAGTCGATACGGTCCTGCTGGAGCATGATGAAGAACGGGCGAAGTTCTGCTCGATGGAGCTCCATAAAACGCTGATCCTGCGCGCCGATGCGCTGACGGAAAGCGCACTCGAAGAATCCGGCCTTCACGATAAGACGGCGTTTGTCGCGCTGACGGGGGACGACGAGGGCAATATTATGAACTGCCTTATGGCGCAGAAAAAGGGCGCCTCGTTCACGGCCACGCAGATTACCCGCACGGACTTTATTCCGGTGGTTGAATCGCTCTACCTCGTGAACCGGGTGGTGAGCCCGTATATTTCCACCGCCAATGCCATTCTCCACTGGCTCCGGTCCAAAAAGGTGCGCGCGGCCTCGCTGCTGCACAACCTGCCCGGCGAGCTGCTGGATGTGGTGATCGCCCCGAATCACAAGATCGACGGCACGTGCATCAAGGATATCCGGATTCCGTCCACCGCCATTATTGCCACGGTGCTGCGGGAGGGCGAAGTGATGACCGCCACCGGCGACCTGCAGCTGCAGGCCGAAGACCGGGTGCTGGTGTTCTGCCATCCGGATGCCGTCAAAAAAATCCGGGCCATTTTCCTGTAGGCCCTTCGAATGAACGCCCATGAACGCGAATTTCTTCCATCGGGTTTCGCATCACGCAATACGGATTATGTCTTATGAATAAACGCGCGGTTTTTCATCTGGTTTCCTACATGACGCTGGTCATCGGCGTGGCGAT
>JBFJYX010000002.1:0-25573 GCA_041622415.1 Pontiella sp. | reverse complement strand
GCTTCCCTTTATAAGAGGCCGCCGCCGACTGATTTCCGGAAAGCGGAAATCAACAATCAAAAATTGGCAATGGAGCGAAGCGATTTATGAAATGCTGCGTAGTTACATTAGGCTGTCAGATGAATCAGTCGGATTCCGAGCGGATCCGCAGCGTCATCGAAAAATACGGCTATCAGATGACCGACTCCGAAGAGGAAGCGGATCTGATCGGCATTGTGGCGTGCTCCGTGCGGCAGAAGGCGATCGACAAGGTCTACAGCAAGATTTCGAAGTGGAACAAATGGAAGAACGACCGGCCGCTGATCACCTTTGTCTCCGGCTGCATCCTGCCGGCGGACGAAGTAAAATTCCTAAAGCTGTTCGATCTCGTCTTCCGAATGAATGAACTGCCGGACCTGCCGAAAATGCTGCAGGAGTGCGGGGTTACGACCGAATTTTCCGTCCGCCATCCGCTCAACGAAATCGAGCGCGAAGATGAACGCACCGATTTCTGGCAGGTGGACCCGACCTACAGTTCCGACTTTGAGGCCTTTGTTCCGATTCAGAACGGCTGCGATAAATTCTGCTCGTTCTGCGCCGTGCCGTATACCCGCGGCCGCGAAGTGTCGCGCTCCAGTGCGGACATCCTGGCGGAAGTCGGGAAACTGATCGATCGCGGGGTGAAATCCATCACGCTGCTGGGGCAGAATGTAAACTCCTACGGCCTCGATAAAAAGGGCGAGGAGCTCTCCTTTGCCGAGCTGCTGCGCCGGATCGGTGAGCTGGGCCGCGCGTCCGGCAAAGCGTTCTGGGTCTACTTTACCTCGCCGCATCCGCGCGATATGACCCGCGATGTCATTGAAGCCATTGCGGATTACGACTGCCTGGCCAAGCAGATCCATCTGCCGGTGCAGAGCGGCGACGAAAAGCTGCTGCGGAAAATGAACCGCAACCACAATGTCGAAGACTACATGAAGATTGTCGACGACATCCGTGAGCTGCTGCCGACGGCCACCATTTTCACCGATATCATCGTCGGCTTTACCGGCGAAACCGATGAGCAGCTCGAAAACACCGCGCAGCTGATGCTCGATGTTAAATTCAACATGGCCTACATCGCCAAATATTCGCCGCGCGTCGGCGCCCGCTCCGCCCGCTGGGAGGACGACATCACGCCGAAGCAGAAGAGCGAACGGCTCGCGCGCCTGACGGAAGTGCTGAAGCGCACCTCCTTTGAGCACAACGAATCGATGATCGGCCGATCCTTCAAGGTGCTTGTTGAACGTGTGGATCCGCGCAAAGCCGGCGCGCTGCAGGCGCGTACGGAAGGCAAGCTGCCCGTACGCATCGCCGATGCGCCGGAAGACCTGGTGGGCACATTCCAGACCGTGAAAATCACCTCGGCGTCTGAGCTGTCGCTGACCGGAAAACTGGTTTAAACGCCGCGGCCCCGCTTATGGTGCCGGATTCCGGCAAACGTTAACTGCACCCACGCGCGCTTTACCGAAGCGACACAAAAAAGCCCGCCCTGAATAATCAGGTCGGGCTTTTTGCATTTCCAATGATTGGAAATTAGATGCCGAAGTCGTCCGCAAGGATCATTTCGGGTTCAACCCCGATATCGTTGCACATATCCTTCACGCATTTGAGCATGATCGGCGGTCCGCAGAGGTAGTATTCAATCTCGGTCGGATCCTCATGCTTATCGAGGTATTCATCGAGCACCACCTGATGGATAAATCCGGTGGGTCCATCCCAGTTGTCTTCCGGCAGCGGGTCACTGAGCGCAATGTGGAAGCTGAAGTTCGGGAACTGTTTTTCGAGTTCACGGAATTCTTCCACATAGAAGAGCTCGGTTACGGAACGGCCGCCATACCAGAAGGTAATCTTGCGGTCGGTGCCGATGCGTTTGAGCTGGTCATAAATATGCGAGCGCATCGGTGCCATACCGGCACCGCCGCCGATGAAGCACATTTCGCGGTCGGTTTCCTGCGCGAAGAACTCCCCGTACGGGCCGGAGATGGTGATCTTGTCGCCCGGCTTCAGGTTGAACACGTAACTGGAGCAGATGCCCGGCGGATAGCTGGTGCCCGGCGGCGGCGAACAGATACGGATGTTGAGCATGATGATGTCATCTTCCAGCGGGAAGTTGGCCATCGAGTATGCGCGGTAGCACGGCTCGTCGTTGTTCGCGACATAGTCCCAGACCTTAAACTTGTCCCAGTCCGCGTGGTACTCTTCCTCAATGTCGAACGACTTGTAGGAGAGATCCTTGTAGGCCGGAACGTCGATCTGAATGTAGCCGCCGGCACGGAAGTCGAGCTTTTCACCCTTCGGCAGTTCCACGACGAGCTCCTTAATAAAGGTGGCCACGTTGTGGTTGGAGCGAACGGTGCACTCGTACTTCTTGATGTCGAGGATGGACGGCTCGATATCGAGCTTCATGTCTTCCTTGACCTTCAGCTGGCAGGCGAGGCGAACCCCTTCCTTGGCTTCGGCTTTGGTGACCTGACCGGCTTCGGTCGGAAGCAGTTCACCGCCGCCTTCGAGCACCTTGCATTTACACATGGCGCAGGTGCCGCCGCCGCCGCAGGCGGACGGCAGGAAGATTTTATCCGTGGAGAGGGCGGCCAGCAGGGACGAACCCGGCTTGACTTCCACTTCGCGGTTTCCATCGTTGATGTTGAGCTTCACCAGACCCTGGGGGACCAGTTTCTTCGCCGCAATCATCAGCAGGGCGACGAGCGTCATGATCACGAGTGTGAAGACAACGACACTTGAAATAATATACGTTATGTTTTCCATAATTCCCGTTTCCGATTAAAGGCTGATCCCTGCGAAGCACATAAAAGCCATCGCCATCAGGCCGGTCATGATCATGGTGATCCCGAGCCCCTTGAGGCCGTCCGGCAGGTGGGAGTAGCGCAGTTTCTTACGAATGGCGGCCATGGCGGCAATCGCCAGCAACCAGCCGGTACCGGAACTGGCACCGTAAACCACGGATTCCGTGAATCCGTAGCTGCGTTCCACCATAAAGAGCGATCCGCCGAGGATGGCGCAGTTTACCGTGATGAGCGGCAGGAAGATACCCAGTGCGTGGTAGAGCGCCGGGAAGAACTTGTCCAGGATCATCTCAACGAGCTGTACCATGGAGGCAATCGTTGCAATGAAGCAGATAAAGTTCAGGAAGCTCAGGTCCAGGTTTGGCAGTCCCGCCCAGGCCAAAGCACCCGGCTTCAGCAGGAAGGTATAGATCGCCCAGTTGGCCGGTACGGTAATCGTCAATACGAAGATAACCGCAAACCCGAGACCAATGGCGGTGTCCACCTTCTTCGAACACGCGAGGAAGGAGCACATCCCCAGGAACGAGGCCAGCAGGATGTTCTGAATAAAGATTGATTCAACAGCTAAACTTAACAGATCCATGGCTTACTCCTCCACGTATTTGGTGATGGTGCGCTGCAGCCAGATGAGCAGCCCCAGGATGATAAATGCCCCCGGTGCCAGAAGCACCAGGCCGTTGCCCATGTAGTTTTCGGGCAGTACCGAGAAGTTGTACAGCGTACCGAATCCGATGAACTCGCGAATCGCCGCAACCGCAATCAGGATGATGCCGTAGCCGATGCCGTTGCCGAGACCGTCGAGCATCGACTCTTTCGGTCCGTTCTGCAGGGCGAAGGCTTCGGCGCGACCCATCACGATACAGTTCGTAATGATCAGGCCCACGAAGACCGAGAGCTGTTTCGAGATATCGAACAGGTAGGCCTTCAGCAGCTGGTCGGCAATAATTACGAGCGACGCAATCACGGCCATTTCGACAATCATTCGAATGCCGGCCGGAATCACGTTGCGCAACAGCGAGATCACCACGTTCGACAGCGTGACCACCGAGGTCAGCGCCAGCGTCATGACAATGGCGGTATCAAGTTTAACGGTCACCGCAAGGGCGGAACAGATCCCGAGAACCTGCACGGTAATCGGGTTGTTGTCCGAGAACGGATCCATCAACATTTTCTTAGCAGCGGAAGCCATTTATTTGCCCTCCTTGAGTGAGTTAAAGTAATCGGCATAAGCGGCGGCATCCTCGCGGATAAACGCCTGCACCCCTTTGCCGGTCAACGTGGCACCGGAGATGCCGTCAACCGAAGTATCGGTCAGCGGCGTTCCGGGTTTGGCCACCGCGAACGGAACCGGGGCACCTTCTTTATAGAGCTTTTTGCCTTTGAACTGGGTCTGGAACCACGGCTTTTCAATTTCCGCACCGAGACCGGGGGTCTCAACGTGCTTGTAGAAACTGATGCCGGCGATGGTTTCCAGGTCGGACTGCAGCGCAAGGTATCCGAAGATGTCGCCCCAAAGTCCTTTGCCCGAAATCGGGAAGGCATATTTGGAAGGCGCGTCGGCCCCGTCGTCCGTCCAGGTGTAGACCTGAAGCTCGTCGGTGGAGGCGTCGGAGATATACTGCGCAAACGCCTCTTCGATTTTCTCCGCGGTCCATTCCGCTTTATCGGAAATATCAACCCCGAAGGCCTTAATGATGTTTTTCTTCACATCAAGTTTTTCATTCGCAACCTGCGCCGGCTTGAGCGCCGCGGCGGTTACGGAGAGCAGCAGACTGACAATCAGGCAGGTCGATGCTGCAAAAACCAAGGTTCTAGTATCTTCACGCATTGTTCAAAGCCCTCGCATAAGCCGTACGTTTCTTGATGTGTCCCTGAACCACAAAGTGGTCGATCAGCGGGGCCATCACGTTCATGAAGAGGATCGCCAGCATGGCGCCTTCCGGATAAGCCGGGTTGGCCACACGGATCAGCACAGTAAGCGCACCGATCAGGAAGCCGTAGATAAACTTGCCGGCGTTCGTTGCGGATGCGGAGACCGGGTCGGTGGCCATAAAGACGATACCGAACAGGAAGCCGCCCATCGCAATGTGGTAATAGTAGGGCAGGGCCGCATACTCATTATCCAGCGGAAGCACATTGAAGATCAGTCCCATCAGGGCGCATCCGATGATGCCGCTGATCATGACGCGCCAGGAGGCGATGCCGGTCAGCATCAGGAAGCCCATGCCGATCAGAATGGCGATCACCGAGGTGGAGCCGATCGATCCCGGTATGGTCCCGAAGGTCATGTTGGCCAATGTGTAGCCGGCCGAATTCAGCGCCTCAACCGCGGACTGGCCGTCCGCCGAAGCGGCGATCGCCAGCGGAGTGGCCTGGGTTACGCCGTCCACATATTCGCCGGACTGGCCGAGGATGGTGTTCACGAGCGGAGTATCCTTCAGTGCACCCACCCAGACCTTGTCGCCCGAAATCTGCGCCGGATAGGCGAAGAAGAGGAACGCACGGGCGGTGAGCGCCGGGTTCAGAATGTTGAATCCAACCCCGCCGAAGATCTCTTTGCCGATGACAATACCGAAGGAGATGCCCACGGCCACCTGCCAGAGCGGAATGGTCGGTGCCAGCGTGAGCGGGAAGAGCATGCCCGTTACCAGGAAGCCTTCGTTAATCTCGTGCCGCCGGATCACCGCAAAGAGCACTTCCCAGACCCCGCCGATCGCGTAGGAGACGAAGATGATCGGAAGAATCATCAGGGCCCCGCGCGCCATATTGGCGTTGAAGGTGTTTTCGATGCCGTTGGCCATGTTGAACTGGTCACCCGCGTTCCACATGCCGAACAGGATGCACGGCAGCAGGGCGTAGATGACGAAGATCATCAGGCGTTTCTGGTCGATGGAGTCGCGGACGTGCGGAGCCGCCGGAGTCACATCGCCGGGAGTGCGGTTGAACGTATCACCGGCTTCCCATAGCGGGTAGAGACGTTCGAACTTGCCGCCCTTTTCAAAAAGCGGGGCAATGTTCTTATCCATAAAATCGAATAGAGCTTTCATTAAATTCCTTCCTCCTCGATCTCTTCCAGGCCGCGTTTAATGATGCCGCAGACGTCGGTCTTATGCGGGTCAACAAACGATGCGAGGGCAAAGTCTTCAGGGGCGGTTTCAAGGATGCCGAGCTGAATCATCTCGTCGGTATCGTGGGCCAGGGCGGCGCGCACCAGGTAATCCGTCATAACGTTGAGCGGCTGGAATTTGTCCATCCAGCCGGTCACCACCATGGCGCGGTGCGAACCGTGCAGGTTTGTGCCGAGTTTCCAGTCGTGGGAAAACCCGAAGAACGAGGAAACGTTTACGCGGTGCGCGCTGTACTGGAACAGCCCCGGCGTCGTCCAGCCCATCAGATGACGCGAACGGTCTTCTTCAAGGATGAAGATTTCGGAACCGTAGAACGGAACGCAGGTGTCGGTCTTCAGCTTGTCGCCCCAGAGAATGTTGCCGTTGATGATACGGACTTCGTCTCCGTCGACGGCTTTCTCGAGCAGCGGCTCCAGCGAGGCGCCGATCTGTACCTTGTAGTACTTGCGGCACTCTTCCTTCACGGCCGGGCCGGCCAGGGCAATCACCTTGGTTTTCGGCAGCTCGCCGGTGACCAGCAATTTGCCGATCAGGACGACATCCTGCGCAGCAACGGTGTAGACCGTGTCGTGCGGGAGGATCGGGCTGATGCGGTTGATGTGCACGCTCGTGTTGCCGGAAGGATGCTTGCCGGCAAACGTGTGGCTTTCAACGTTTCCAAAGTCCGGAAGGTCGGAACCGGCCGATTTACAAAGGTGAACTTTGCCTTCGGTCAGTTTGGCCAGCGCATTGAGCCCGGTCTGGAACGCATCTTCATCGCCTTTCACGACAACGCTGAAATCCGCCTGGAAAGGCGCGGAGTTGCAGGCATTGACGAAGATCGCTTTCGGCGCGGTGTCCGGATCGGCAATCTTATTGAAGGGGCGCTGCTTGATCAGCGGCCAGATGCCGGTGTTCAGCAGATGATCGGCTACCTGTTCCCGGGAAAGACGGCCCACGGAATCGCGGGTGTATTTCTCGAAGGTAACGCTTTCCTGTGAATGCAGATCCCGGTCAATCAGGATCTCAACCGGGAAACGACGCGCGCCCAGGTTGATTGCCTTGATGGTTCCGCTGCACGGAGAACGAAAGAGCATTTTTTCGTTCTTCTTGTTCTCGAACAGTACGTCGCCGCGCTTTACGGTCTCGCCCGCCTTAACCTTAAGGCGAACTTTCAGCCCCTCAAACTCGGAGGGGTAGACCGCGAAAAGCTGCTGGCTCGCATATTCTTCAACATCGGCGGCCGGCTTGCCGAGCACCTTGATATTGAAGCCTTTTTTAATTTTGAAGTTAGCCACGCTATTTTCACTCCTCGGATTTCTTGTACAAAAAACCTTACGTTATTGCTGAAAAGCGCAGAAACCTATCGCTAATCAGACAGGATGTCAGGATACAATTTAGATAAATTTGCATCGAATCGTATCCTAAGCCTTGCAACACCACCTATTAAATAGGTGAAAACTGTTTAATGGGTATGTCTATACCGATTTGGTACCTCTGCTGAAAGCAGAAATTATTACAAATATACTCACGATTTATTCAGTTGTCGTTAATGCCTGCTACTGAACCGCTGCGTGCACATGCTTTTCCAAAACAGGCACCATGGTCAGCTTTAAAAACGTATCCCACGCCGCATGTATTTCGGGCCAGGGTTTGAGCAGATTAGCGGCGTTTTCCAGGAGTTGGAAAATATAGGCGATCGGATCCGCCGGCGCATTCTCCGTGGCGGTAATGGCCGTCGTTTTGCCGCGTTTATCGTCCGTGCCGAGCGTTTTGCCGGAGATTTCCTCGTTGCCGGAGGCATCCAGGACATCATCGGCGAGCTGGTAGGCGGTACCGAGGATATAGCCCGCTTCGCGGAGGGCCTCCGCCTGGTCCGGCTGCTTGTTTCCGCCGGCGACGGCCGCGAACGCAAAAAGGGAGCCGGTTTTATAGCGGCCGACCAGTTCGCACTCCTCCCAGGTTCCGGGAGAGCCGCGCAGGATCAGCTCCTGCTCAACTTCCGACCGGCAGACCTCGCCGGTGCGGTCGATCAGCTCGCTGAGCAGGTCCACGCGGTTTACATCGACCAGCAGGGACAGCGCTTTGAACATCAATACATCCCCGAACAGGATTGCGCCGTTGATGCCGTACTTTTTCCAGAAGGTCGGGGCGCCGCGGCGGATAATGCCGCCGTCGATCACATCGTCATGCAGCAGACTGGCACCGTGAATCATGTCCACAGCGGCCGCGGCATTGATCAGTTCCTTTTCCGGAATCCCGTTTGCCGCGCCCAGCGCCAGCACTAACTGCGAGCGGAGCATTTTGCCGCTGCCGAGAATATTCTTATTGTCGGGAATAAGCTGATTAAGGTTGGTGTCTTTCAGGCACTCAAGCATTGCAGCCTGCACCTGTACTAATTGTGCTTCAATCTGTTTTTCTTCTGTGGACATCCGCCTATAATGCCGACCGTTTTTATCATGTCAATCGTCTGTAACAATTCAATGACATCGCGCCGGGACGCAAAGGCGCGAAGACGTCAAAATTAGAAATCCTTTGCGGCTTAGCGGCCTTTGAGCGAGATTAAATATGTCTGAGTTTGAAAATTCCAACGATTGGAAACGGCAGATTGCCAACCGCATCGCCACCCGGGAACAGCTCGAAGAGTATATCGACCTCTCCGACGCCGAGCGCGCCGCGTTTGAAGGCGAGATACCGCTTTCCTTTGCGGTCACGCCGCATTACGCGAACCTCATTAAACGCAGTGACGCGCTGCGAAGAACCGTCATTCCCGTCGGCGCCGAAAACCGCGTCGGCACCGGCGAGCTGGCTGATCCGCTCGGGGAGGAGGATCACCGCGCCACGCCGCACCTCATCCACACCTATCCCGACAAAGTGCTCTTTCTCGCCACCACCTTCTGCTCGACCTACTGCCGCTATTGCACCCGCTCGCGCATGGTCGGCAAGCCGCTGGCATTCGACGTCTCCACCTTTGAAGAAACCTTTCAGTATATTGAACAGCATACCGAAATCCGCGACGTCCTGATTTCCGGCGGAGATCCGCTGACCATGACCGACCACGTGCTCGACGAGCTGCTTTCCAGGGTTCGGAGCATTCCGCATGTCCGTATGGTGCGCATCGGTTCGAAGGTGCCCGTCGTCCTGCCGCAGCGGATCACCGACGACCTCTGCGCCGTCCTGCGCAAACACCGTGTCTGGCTGAGCCTCCACTTTATCCATGCCGACGAGCTCTCGCCCGAAACCCGACAGGCCTGCCGCAAACTGTCCGACCACGGGATCGGAATGGTCAGCCAGACCGTGCTGCTCAAAGGAATCAATGACAGCACTGAATCGCTGGTCGACCTCTTTTACGGCCTGCTGGAGATCAACGTAAAACCCTATTACCTGCTGCAGTGCGATCCGGTCCGGGGCTCCGAACATTTCCGCACCCCGGTAGAGAAGGGGATCGAACTCATTCAGTCCCTGCACGGCCATATCTGCGGCCTCGCCGTCCCGCAATACGTCATCGACGCCCCCGGCGGCGGCGGAAAAGTTCCAATCCTTGGAAACGAGCAGCTGACCCGCTGCGATAAGGGCGTCACCTTCAAAAATTATCTGGGGGAAGAATATTTCTACCCCGAGGTGTATTGAACCCGAGGCTAGGTTCCGCAGAAGGTCTGCTGCACCACCTCGTGCGGTTCCGGCGTCTGCTCATAGGCGGCATATGCAGCGCGATCCTCGTAGGGTTTGTTCAGCGCATCCACAAGTTGATGGAACGGGGCAGCGTCATTTGCGTACGCAGCCTGGATGGCCTGTTCGACGCGGTGGTTGCGCGGAATCAGAACCGGGTTTGATTTTTGCATGGTTTCGATGTCCGGTTCCGGTCCGGTGGCGGCTACCCACGCCGCATACCAGGTTTCGAACGTGTCGGGTTCCGCGAACAGGGCGCGCAGTTCATCACGATTGCCATAACTTAAGTGGCGGAAAAACAGCGTGAAATCGATTTCGTGTTTGGTCAGCAGCGAAAGGCCGCTCCGCACGAGGTCCAGCGGCGCGTCTTCGGCCAGGCCGAACTTTGCGCGGAAGCGACGGTCGTATTCGGCACGGAACAGCGGGCGGAATCTGCCGAGTGCGGATTTAGCTTTTTCCAACGCCGCCGCAGAATCTTCTGAAAGCAGTGAAAGCAGGGTTTCAGCAAACCGTGTTAAATTCCACTCCGCCATATTCGGCTGCGCACCCCAGGCATAGCGGGCATGCTGGTCGATCGAACTGAACACGCAGTTGGGATGAAACGCCTCCATAAAAGCACAGGGGCCGAAATCGATGGTTTCCCCGGAGATTGCCGTGTTGTCGGTATTCATTACGCCGTGGATAAAACCGAGCGACATCCAATGCGGAATGAGTTTGGCCTGCGCTTCAATGGCGTGTTCGAGCAGGGCAAGATAGGGGGCTTCCGATTCCGCCGCGGCGGGACAGTGGCGTGCAATGGTATAGTCGGCCAGTTCGCGCAGGGCGTCGGCATCGTTGCGCGCATAAAAATACTGAAAGGTGCCGACGCGGATATGACTCGCCGCCACGCGCGTAAAAACGCCGCCGGCCAGCGGGCCTTCCTGCCGCATCACCGGTTCGCCGGTCAACACCGCTGCCAGCGCACGAGTGGTCGGCACGCCGAGCGCATGCATGGCCTCGCTGACGATATATTCCCGCAGCACCGGCCCCAGAGCGGATTTTCCGTCACCGCCGCGGGAGAAGGGCGTGCGCCCGGATCCCTTCAGCTGAATGTCGCGCCGTATTCCATTCTGATCTACCACCTCGCCGAGCAGCAGGGCCCGGCCGTCGCCCAGCTGCGGTGAAAATCCGCCGAACTGATGGCCGGCATACGCCTGCGCCAGCGGCTCGGAGCCCTCGGCGATGCCGTTGCCCGAAAAGACTTCGAGCGCCTCCGGCGTTTCCAGCCAGGCGGGATCAATACCCAACTCACGGGCGAGCTCGGTATTGGCGCGCAACAGTTTCGGGGAAGGCACCGCGTCGGCGCGTTGCCGGGAATGAAAACGCTCCGGCAGGCGGGCATAGGTGTTATCAAAAGGAATAGGTTTCAGCATAAAATATAGGGCGGGGTTGGGGTTAAAACTGCACAGAACCTACTATGGATCGGATTCGTCAGATATAGAAGATTGCAAATAATAAGCCCGCTCTGCAGTCTGATGACCATTATTGAATGGTAACGGAACTTTTAACGAAAGCTGACGAAACATATGAAACTGATCTCCTGGAATGTGAACGGAATCCGAGCGGTAATGAAAAAAGGCTTCATGGATTTTCTCGCCGCACATCAACCCGATATCCTCTGCCTGCAGGAAACGAAAGTGCATAACGACGATCTGCCCGAGGAGATCCGTATGGCCGGCTCGCTCGATGGATACACCGGCTATTGGAACGGGGCTGAGCGCAAAGGCTACAGCGGAACTGCAACCTATTCCAAAGTGCCGCCGCTCTCCATCGAAACCCAACTGGGCGATGAGCGCTTCGATGCTGAAGGGCGTTTCCAGATATTGGAATTTGAATCCTTCTTCCTGATCAATACCTATGTGCCGAACGTTAAAAGCGATCTCTCCCGCCTCGCCGAACGGCAGGAGTTTGATGCCCTGCTGCTGCAGAAAATCCAATCATTGGAAAAAATCAAACCGGTCATTCTCTGCGGCGACATGAACGTCGCGCACAATCCGATCGACCTCGCGCGCCCCAAACCCAATGAAGGCAATGCCGGTTACACCGTCGAAGAACGCGAAGGCATGACGAACTATATCAATTCGGGTCTGATCGATACCTTTCGGTCACAGTATCCCGAAACCGCGAAATATTCCTGGTGGAGCTACCGCGGTCAGGCCCGCGCCAACAACGTCGGCTGGAGAATCGATTATTTCCTCACCAGCTCAGCGCTCCGGACACAGATTCAATCCGCCGACATCCTGACCGATATCACCGGCTCCGATCACTGTCCCGTTGAGCTGAACATCGAACCCTGAACATTTCCGCCGCCCGTGATACCGGGCGGCAATCAAAGCAGCGCATTAATAAATGCCGCAATGTCGTCGATCTCTTCCGGACAGACGGAGTGCTCCATTCCATAGGTTTTCAGCACGGGGGAGAAACCCTGTTCATTAAGATGATCCATGGCCTTGTCGGCAAGAGCGGGCGGAACAACGGGATCCCACGTGCCGTGACATACCAGAATGGGCATACTCTTGTTTATGGCCGGATATTCATTCTCGCCGGGCGCCGGGATATACCCGGACAGGGCCGCGATGCCGGCGAGTTTTTCGGGATAGCGCAGGCCGGTATGAAAAGCCACCGCTGCGCCCTGAGAAAATCCGATCAGCACAATCTGATCCGACCGCATGCCTTTTTGCTTTTCCGAATCAATAAACGCTTCGATCTGCTCCCGGCTCTCCTCCAGGTCCTCCAAAGAAAAGTCGCGGCTGTTTCCGATGCCGCTAATATCATACCACGCCGGCATCGACATGCCGCCGTTCAGGGTCACCGGCCGCACCGGGGCGTGAGGAAAGATAAACTTTACCGCACCCTTCAGCTGACGCTCCAGCTCCGGAACGATCGGCGCAAAATCATGCCCGTCGGCACCCAGCCCATGCATCCAGATAACGGTAAGCTGCGGGCTATCGGTCCTGCCGGCGAGGACATGCGGTAAAAGGGGAGTGGTGGTCATGGGGAATCCTTGTGAAGTTTTGAATAATCGGAAGCAACCCTCGCATATTTGAGGCACTTGAAAAAGGCTCCATCCTCAGATTGATGGCTCAACAAACTGCAGGGCGGAAGCCATTCCGCCTGTGCTGCCTTTCCGCCGCTCCGCGGTTCTGCCGGCGGTCTCGTCCTCAACCGAAAAAATATGACGCCGGAGAAGGACCCTTTGGGCCCCTAAACAAACGATCCTGCTTATCCTTAAATTATCAATCACTACGCTCATGGCTGTCAAAAAAACTCATTCTGCAGGTTTCTGGTTTCCAAGGTTAGGAACTCAGCGCTCTCCGTGTCCTCTGTGGTAAAAAAAACACAGCGGTCGCACGCTACCCCAGGTCGGTGATGAGTTCGAGGGGCCTCGATAGAGGATACAGAGATGCATCGAGAAGGGGCAAGGTGGGCTCTGCTGAGCAAATAAGAGCCTTCACAGCTTGCTAAAGGGGGTCTCATTGTCCAGTTTCCGCATCTGCTTTTTGAAACTTGTGAGCGGGTGCGAGATAAATGCCGGCGAATTCCGCCGAAAACGATGGAAGACTGATTTTGAAGACCATACTTGGAACACACAGTGGAAATTTTCATGCCGACGATGTATTTGCCGTGGCAGCTTTGTCGATGCTGCACCCGGAATATGAAATCCGTCGGTCGCGCGATCCGGAAATCTGGGCGCAGTGCGATTACCTGGTGGATGTGGGTGGACGGTATGATCATGAAGCGAAGGTCTATGATCACCACTTCAAGGATGGGCCGACGTATGACGACGGATTGAAAATGTCGTCCATCGGTTTAGTCTGGAAGCACTACGGCAAAAAGATCTGCGACAGCGCGGCCATTGCCGAGCAGGTATGCCGAACCTTAATCCGTCAGTTCGATGCCATCGATAACGGGATCAAGTTATCTGCACCGCTGGACGAGTTTTCCGATGCGCGGGAACTCACCTTGACGACTTCGATTTCCATGATGAATCCCGGCAACCCCTTTAAAGCCGATGAAGTATTTGCCGGCGAAGTGGAGCGGGCACGGCTGCTGCTGCAGGCGGCAATCGCCAGGGCAAGACGATGGATCGCCAGCCGCGCCGGATTGAAAGCCGCTCTTAAAGAAGCGTTGGCTGAAGACCGGGCCTATATGATCGTTCCGGAAAACTGTAAATGGCAGGAGCACCTGTTTAACAGCGAAGGCAACGAAACCATCCTGTATGCCATTTTTTCCAAAGGCAAAAAGTGTTTTGCGCAGGCCGTTCCCTCCGCACCGGGGGAATATACCAACCGCAAAGATTTTCCCCACGCCTGGGCCGGCCTGACCGATGAAGCCTTTTCCGAAGCCGCCGGTATCCCCGACGGCATCTTTTGCCACCAAGGCTCTTTTCTTTTGGCAACTTCATCCTTTGATTCGACGCTGAAGCTGGTCGAAGAAGCCATCAACGCATAGCTGAACGAGTTGTTTTTACTGCGCAACACAGCTCGAAGAGAGCAAAACCGGTTACTCGGTTGAAGAACGGCAGATGACGAATTACATCGAGTCCTGAATCATCGACGCCTTTCTTGCCGGCGCCACGCTCCATCCCCGGACCTAATCCGCCGACATCCTCTCCACCCGTTGTTTTATATGGATGCCGGGCTTTTGGTTACTCGTATCCAGACCCACCCGGTATTGTTGTCATATTTATCGATGAGGTCGAATTTGTGGGCGAGATCGTTGGCGGCGAAGCGAAGCTCGCCGGAATCCGGGGCGGTGAAGGTGATTTTATAGGGCTCGGTTTCTGATTTAGGCTTTTTGAGATTCAGCTTCCGGAAGTCTCCATCGCCGACACTCATGGTCAGTTCGAACCAATCGGCTGCAGGTACGAGTCTTCTGCTTTCCGCTTTGTTGATAAAACTTTTCTGTATCGACCCCAGATCCGCGGGCTTGCCGTCTTCGTAGGGATGTTTAGCTTTTGCTCCGCTCTTAATGCAGTTCCATCCGCGTACATCGCAAGGGTCCAGGTCGCCGTCTTTCCAAACCTGTACACGCGGTATCTCTATCTCGTACGCGCTTCCTTTTTTGACAATGATCTTCGAGCGGTTATCTTTCTTTTCCGAGTGCACCCGGCAGCAGGCCGATTCGCCATCGTCTAATTCTGTATGGGTGGTTGGAGGGATTCTTCCGCCTGTGCTTGTATGATTGTTCAGCTGTTCCGCAAAACGGCTTTTGAGTTTGGTGGGGCGGTAGTTGCTGTGTTCCGCCCAGCGGTTTCGTGCCGTGACATCGATGTCTTCCCAGGATACGGAATGAGGCGGCATCGGGCGGTCATAAGAGCTGTAAATCCATTTCTTTTCCCGAGGGAAAAATATGCTTTCATCTGAGATGGCCTGATCATGCAGCCGATTGAGATCGGTGCCGAGTTTTATGCCCAGTTTGACGGTCTGGTCGATCATCCATTTCAGGCAGTGGTTCGAAAGACCCCGCTTTTCCCAGCTGCCGCCTCCCACACAACCATGATCTCCAGGAAACCAGGTCTGTATCAGCTTCTGCGAGGCCGGCGCATTGCTGGCCTTTTGCATGAGGGTTGCCTGAAACTCCTTGCGACGTTCGTCGATGGCAACCGCGTGCAGTGCCCTTTTGATGTTGCTGCCGATCTCTGTGCTGTGAAATTTATATTTTTTCCGAGTGAGTTTATCGATAGGCAGCCAGGGCAGTTTGTCCGGAATGCCCATGGCGCCCACTGTATCCCAGCAACCCAGCAGATCGATTTTGACATTCAGGGTCACCACTCTGTTTCCACTGTCATTAATGATGAAACTTTTATTGTCTCGATAGGCCTCGAGTGCCTGAGGGACATATTTAAGATTGTCCCGCTGTACGAGGCCGATTTTATTGATCATTCCAGCCAGGCTGCGCACGGTGTAGGCACCTCGGCTGAAGCCGTAAAGAAGCAGCTCATCATCTTTTTCATAGTTAATGCAGATAAACCGGTAGGCTTCGTAAATCAGGTTATCCATTCCGCGACCAAAACCGCCTTCGAGAAAGCGGTGTAAACCTTTCGCATCAGCACCGACTCCGTCATCGTAATAAATGAACTGTTGGATTTCCGTGCCGTCCGAACGCTGACCCGTCGGGAGCATGCACTGGACCAATCGCCCGACGTTGGTGATATAGCGCATCTCCAAATCGTTCCATGTTCCATCGCAGCAAACTATCAGCCTCTTATTCATGGCGGCCCCTTTATGGTTAAACCCGTTCGATGATAACTGCGTGTGTGGGATGCATGGCATACCGATACGTCATCCCGTTATGCGTGGTTTCAATGATGACCTTGTCGGTTGAAACTTCCAACACCTTGCCATCTACCGGATTGTCCGGGGCTCCGCCGATAACGAATGAGGCGCGGTTCCCGGAAATCTTCAGACTGTTGAGTATATCGTTCATTGATCTTCCTCTTTCGTGGTCGCCGTAAGGCTTGTGGCTGATTTGGAATCTTTCTTCTCTGCGTCAGTTGCGGTCAGAGAACCTTCTCTTGCATTTGAGTAGAAATCGTCGACTGCACGTTCCTTTGCTGAATCGGGTAAGTTCGAATTCCCCAACTCGGTCAAGGCGATGAGTTCGACCGCCTTCAGCGCTCTTTCATAAAGCATCCGGGCTTCCGGAGAGATGCCTCCGTTGGCGTTCATTTCTGAGAGACGAAACAGCGCTTCCCGGAGTATTTGCAGTGTTTGACTTCTCTTTGCGAGATCGACGACCTGGGTTTCAAATCCGGCTTTGACCTGAGCGTTGGTACTCGACTTCGCCGACTTGATGAGCGCATCCAAATGCCCCTTGAATTCTTTGGTAACATCGGGAGAGGGTTCAGACAAAACAGCGATGGTTCCATCCAGCCGCCTTATGAAATAGGCACCCCGCTGATCCGCTTTGTAAACAATGACGCTGCCATATCCATCTTTATCTATGGTGACTTGTTTTGGGGATGTGCACCCGCTCACTAAGGCACCGAGAAAAACAGTGCTCAAAATCCATGACATTTTCATTTAGAACCTCCCTGGAATGCAATGCGCAGCAGTAGATCGGACAAGGTGTGTAAACTGCATTCGAGGTGGTGATGCAAGAGAATATAATAAGTATTTGGTAGTATAATATACTGTTTAAACATGAACAAACAGTGCGTGTAAACCGTTGTGATATTTATATATAAAACAGAATCGTCAGAGGTTAATTCAAGGTTCTGCTTTGCTGTCATGCGATAGCATCGTAAGTTTTCGGGATGAAGATTCGCATGGCTGTTGTTGGCGTTTTGCTGCTGATTACCGGCATTTTGACTGCCGCTGATTTTGCCTGGGTGGCGCTGTGGCCGAGCGGGGTGGCACTGGTGGCGGTGTTCCTGCTGAACCGGACGATTACGGGGCTGCTCCTGGGCGCCGGGGCGGGGCTGATTTTGCTGAATGACGGCCATCCGGGGCGGGCGGTTGTTTCTCTTTTTTCGGACCATCTTTTTCCAGTGCTTGGAAGTTCGTGGAATCTGAGCGTGCTGGCGTTTACGCTGCTGCTGGGCGGATTCGCGGCGCTGATTGAAAAGGGCGGGGGGCTGCAGTTGCTGACGGAACGGCGTTTATCTGCGGGAAAACAATCTGTTCGCTGTGTTCAATGGAGTGCCTACCTGCTGGGGCTGGTCTGTTTTTTTGACGGGCTGGCGAACAGCATGCTGGTGGGCCGGTCAATCAGCCCGATGGCGGAAAGGGCCGGGGTTTCAAAGCAGCGGCTGGCGTACATTGTCGATTCGACCAGTTCGGCGGTGGCCTGCGTCGCGGTGATCTCAACCTGGATTGCGTACCAGCTGGCGATGATCAAGGAAGGGTTGGGGCAGGCGGGCATTGACGCGCAGCCGTTCGGCCTTTTTCTGCAGTCGATCCCGTTTAATTTTTACTGCTGGTTTACGCTGATCCTGTTGGCCGTGGTGATTTCCAGGGATTGGAACCTTGGACCCATGGCACCGAAGGCGATCAAACCGGACGATGAAGAATGGGTTAACCACGAAAATCACGAAGACTCCCGAAAAATATCAGGTGCTTTGGTGCCGTTAGCTTTTTTGATTACGGGTTTGTTGGTTGGTTTATATATCGACGGGGTTGAAGGCGGCGTCTGGCCAATGACGCTGGAGAAGGTTTCCTCGGCATATGGAAATGCGGATGCAGCGAAGGTTTTGGTGGCGGTGAGTGTGCTGGCGTGCGGGCTGGCTTTTGTCATGAACTTCAGACCGATTAAATCCGCCGGCGGAAACGCGGCCAAGGTGTTTGGACGCGGCGTGGGCCATCTGTTGAAACCGGTGCTGATCCTGATTGCGGCGTGGCTGCTGAGCAGTATGCTGAAGGCGCTGAATGCCCATGAAGTTTTGACGGCCATGCTGAAGGGTAATGTTCCGCCGGCTGTTTTTCCGATGCTGGTCTTCATCACGGGTGCCTTGATTTCGTTCACCACCGGAACCTCTTGGGGCACGATGGGCATCCTGATGCCGCTGGCGCTGCCGTCGGCCATCGGGTTGGCAGACGGCGAAATCACGGCGATTATTTATGCAACGATCGCCGCCGTCTTCAGCGGCGCGGTTTTCGGGGATCACTGTTCGCCGTTCAGCGATACCACCATTGTTTCGTCGATCTCGTGCGGCATTGAACCGATGGAACATGTAAAGACGCAGATGCCGTATGCGCTGATCGCCGCCGTCGCGGCCGGAGGGATCGGCTTCCTTCCGACCGGCCTGGGGTTTAGTCCGTATGTATCGCTGGTGACCGGTGCGGCGGTGCTGTTCGCTTTGCCGGCGGTTTCCAATCATTGGAAAAAGAACCATGGATAAAGATCTGCAGGGCGTCGCAAAAAATAATGTCCGGCGGTTTATCGCTTTCCGGCTGCTGTTCAATGCGCGCTTTTACTATCCGGTCTTTGCGGTGATCTTTCTCGATTTCGGCCTGACGCTGGACCAGTTTGCCACCCTGAATGCGATCTGGGCGGCCACAATTATTCTGGCTGAAATTCCGTCGGGCGCGGTATCGGATCTGATCGGCCGCCGGAAGCTGCTCGTCATTACGTCGACGCTGATGGTGGCGGAAATGGCGGTCTGGGCCTTTGCGCCGCGGGGCAATCCATCGCTCCTGTTCTGGCTGATGGCGCTCAACCGGATCTTGAGCGGCCTGGGCGAGGCCGCGGCGAGCGGGTCGGACGAAGCGCTGGCCTATGAAAGCCTCGAAGCGGCCGGCCTGAAAGATCAGTGGTCCCATGTGCTGGAGAAGGTCACGAAATGGCAGTCCGTGGCATTCATGATGGCCATGATTACCGGCGGGCTGGTGTATGATCCCACGTTGTTGTCGAGATTGACGGGCCTGGAGATCAGTAAAGAAACCACGCTGCGTTTCCCTCTGTATCTCACGCTGGCTTCATCCATCATCTGCTGGATCAACAGCCTCGGTTTCCACGAATCCAGACCGGCGCATGCGCACACGGAGCTTTCGGTCGGCGACGCCTTTCGTCAGACCTTTCAGGCGGGGAAGTGGATCCTGACCACCCCGTTTGCACTGGCGGTTATTCTGGCCGGAGCCTTTCTGGACAGCGTGATCCGTATGTTCATTACGCTGAACTCGGAATACTACCGGCTGATCCACTATCCGGAATTCGCCCTGGGCCTGATCGGTTCGGGCATTGCCGTGCTTAATTTTGTTGTGGCTCCGATGGCGCGGAAACTGGTGGACCGCCAATCGCCGGCCTGCGTATTCGGCATCGCCGCGCTGCTCGGACTGGCGGGCTTTTTCGGCGCGTCCTTTTTCCTGCCTTATACCGGACTGCTTTTCATGGTACTGCTGTTCGTCGCGTTTTCCGTCACCACCTTTGCCATTTCCTTTTACCTGAACCATGTGACCGACAGCGCCATTCGGGCAACGGTACTCAGTTTCAAGGGCATGGCCCTGAACTTGGGCTACGGCGTGATCGGCATCGTCTATGCCCAGCTGCTGCGCTTTCTGGAACAGGCCAAACACATCGAGGCCGGCTCTGACGAAATGTTTATTGCGGGGACGCAGTATTTTACCCCTTATTTCCTGATCGGCAGTGTCGCCGTCATCCTGTTTGTCCGGATGGTCTACCCGGGGGTTACCCGCAGGTTCAATGACCAGGCCGGATCCTCCGGTTAGCCAGTCTAATGAAAATTACTAAAGTATATGTTGAAACATATTTTGGTATACATACTGCTTAATACCGCCCGGAGATTATGATGATGGCACAAGAAACCATGAATATGAAAAAGCTGTTTGAGGCGCTGACGCGGATCGCGACCAAACTGCAGAACGGTTCCGGCGAAGAGGCGATCTATGAAATCCTCAGCACCCTGGGCCTCTCGGTCGGCGTTGACCGGACCTATCTGTTTGATTTCCAGGCCCTGGAAGACGGCAATTTACGGGCCAGCCAGCGCGCGGAGTGGGTCGATGTGGGGCAGACGCGCCAGATCGGCAATCCGGAGCTCCAGAACTTTGACATGGCCGAAGCCGGGTTCAGCGACTGGATCGAGAAAATGTATCTGGGCGTTCCCGTGGTCGGACAGGTCAAAGACTTTCCGCGACAACAACAGCTGCTGCTGGCGGATATGCAGGGCATTGTTTCCATCATATTCATGCCGATTTTCCTGAACGGAAACCTGGTCGGCGGAATGGGGTTCGACGATTGCAGCAACGAGCGCTCGTGGAGCACGGAAGAGATCGATGCGCTGCGGATTGCCGCCAGCATTATCGGTGCGATCTGCTATAAGCCCTGAACATCCTGCGCCGGAAAAAAATATCGGATTCCGGACAGCGGAGCTCTATAGTTGCTTTCTGCAACGGAGGAATCAGCATGAAAATTACCGCATCATTTCTGAGTCTGCTCATGGCCGCGTCTTTTCTTTCCGGCTGTTCTTCATTTCAGCCGACCGACAACCAGGCGGACGAATTTGACGAAGAGACCGCGGAGCAATCGGCGTATTTTCGCGAAGGCGGGATGGACCGCCAGGTGGAGTCCTGGAAAAAACCGGGCGGAAGATATTAACCGATTCCTGTCCCTGTGCGGGATGCGGCGGTATCAGATTCCGTGTTCGACATACTGCTTGGTCACGGCGATTACCGTATCCATGCAGCTTCCGCATAAACCGGCCGCATAGGTGTGCGCCATCACTTCGCCCGCGGTTTTCAGATTATGCGCATCAATGGCCCGGCAGATATCGCCTTTGGTCACATAGTTGCAGAAGCAGACGACATCATCGTCTTCCATCTCAACCTCAAGCCGGAGCGGCTGGTTGATCGGTGCCAGCCAGTCGCGCGGATTGGCCGGGAAGGGGGTCTGTTTGGAAATAGCTTTGCGCAGCCGTTCAAATTCGGAATCCTCGCCTACCAGAATCGCGCCGAGCAAAGTTTTCCAATCCTTGGAAATCAGCAGCTTTTTATAGACACCCTTCTGAATATCCTGATCGATGAAGAAGGTCGCCTCCTCCTCGGTCAGGTGGGTCTGCCCCAGGCTGGAGACATGCAGGTCCAGCAGTTTCAGCTTTGAGGCCGGCATCCACTTTTCAAAGACGCGGTTGATATCGCCCAGATGCGCCGCCGCGGCCTCGGCCATGGCATAGCAGGGGGCCACCAGCCCGAAAAGGTCGTTGTCGAACGAAGCACACTCGCCGATGGCATAGATATCCGGGTCGGAGGTCAGCACGCGCTCGTTCACGGCAATGCCGCCGTTTTGACCCGGCACCAGCCCGGCTTCAATTCCGATTTCATCATTCGGCGTAATGCCTGCCGTGATGACCACCAGGTCGGCATCAAATGCTTCGCCGTTCTCCAGGACCACGCGCTCCACGCGGGCCCCGCCTTCGAGTTTCCGGACATGGGCTTCGAGTTTAAGATGAATGCCGAGCTGCTCGATGTTCATATCGAGCAGTTTGCCGGCCATCGTATCCAGCTGCAGCGGCATCAGGAACGGCGCGCGTTCCAGAATGGTGGTATCGACGCCCAGTTCGCGGCAGGCTTCGGCGATCTCGAGCCCCAGCAGGCCGCCGCCGATGATGACCGCCTTTTTCGCCTCGCGGGCTTCATCCCGCAGGGCATGCACATCCTCGGTGGTGCGGTAAACATGCACCCCTTCAAGATCGATATTTCCAATGGCCGGAATTAACGGACGCGACCCCGTTGCGATCACCAGCTTGTCGTACGGATGGGCGGACCCGTCGGCCGTCATTACGGTTTTAGCATCGCGATTGATAGAAACCGCGCGCGTGCCGAGCTGCAGGTCGATTTTATAGTAGTCGTACCAGCGCTTCTCCGCAAAGAACAGCTCCTGCTCGGGGCGGCCAGTAAAGAGGGAGGAGAGGGCCACGCGGTCGTAGGCCGGGACCGCTTCATCGCCCAGCACGGTCAGGGCATATTGGTGGTGCGCATCATACTCGAGCAGCTTTTCACAGAAGCGGTAACCCGCCATGCCGTTCCCGATGACCACCACCTGTTTTTTTGTATCCGACATCCATATCCTTAATTAGGTACCAAAATAGTCCGGAATACATACCCGCCCCGGAAGAGCCTGTCTATCAGTTGTTCACTTTTTGTTGTTGGCGACCTGCGGGTTTAAGCGCATTTTCTTTCGCCATGACCGGTTTGTATATCCATGTTCCGCTGTGCGAAAAGCGATGCCGCTATTGCGATTTCTATAAACTGACGCCCAACGAGGTCGACAGCATGGAGCTCTTTCTCCAATGCCTGGAAATCGAACTGCGGCGGCTGCCCCGGGACTTTGCCCCCGACACCGTTTTTATCGGCGGCGGAACGCCGACCGCCCTCAATCCCGCGGAATATGCAAAAATGCTCGAAGCCATCGACCGGCGCATCAACCTGTCGCAGGTCGTCGAATTCACCAGCGAGGCCAATCCGGGAACGCTGACCCCCGAAAAACTGCAGGTGATGCGCGACGGCGGCATCAACCGGGTATCGATCGGCGTGCAGTCGTTCAACGAACGCGCCCTGCAGCTGCTCGGCCGGATTCACGATGCCAAGGCGGCCGTCGAGGGCTACCACCTGCTGCGCAGCGCCGGGTTTGACAATGTGAATATTGACCTGATCCAGAGCATTCCCGGAATGAAGCCGGACGAAGTGCTCGAGGACGCCCGCAAGGTCGCCCGGCTCGAACCCGACCACATCTCCTTTTATAACCTCATCTATGAACCGGGAACGCCGCTGACCAAAGCGCGCGACGAAGGCCGGGTGGTTCCGCCGGGCGACGACGAGGAAGCGGACAACTATTTTATGGTGAAAGAATATCTCGAATGCGCCGGCTACGGCCACTACGAGATTTCCAACTTTTCCAGGCGCGGCCGGGAGTGCCTGCATAATGTGCTCTACTGGCAGGGCGGCGAATATTTCGGCTGCGGGCCCTCCGGGCACTCCCACTGGCACGGCCGGCGTTTCGGAAACATTCCCGACCTGAACGTCTACACCGAACGCCTCCTGAAAGAACAAAACCCGTTCGACGAGGTTGAGCACCTGACCAAAGAGGATAAGGCGCGCGAGACGTTGGTGATGTGGCTGCGCATGACCGACGGGTTTGATCTAAATGAATTTGAAAAGGTCACGGGCTTTTCCGCCGACGCGTTGTGCGGGGACGGCATTGAATCGATGCTTGAGGAAAACCTGCTGCAGCGCACCGGTAACCGGCTGCGCCTCGCGCCCGACGCCCTTTTCATCAGCAACGCTGTTTTCAGCCAGCTTCTTTAATATGCCGGGCGGGCGTGTTTCGAGCGGGCAGGCGAACCGCCCCGAAAGGGCGGATTGCGCCGCGGTCGGGGTCCCCGATGAGAGGGCAACCACCGCAAGATGTGGTACCCGGCCGCAGGAAGGTGTTGAAAAAGCGCGCATTTAGTCTTGCAAAGCGGGCGGGAATCCTTAGATTACTGCGCTCTTATTGATCAGGAACAATTTTTGAAACCGAGATATTGAGGTATTTGAGATGGGTAGAGAATGTGCAGTTACAGGTAAGAAGACCACCGTGGGTCGTCGCATCGTTCGCAAAGGTTTGTCCAAGAAAAAAGGCGGTATCGGTCTGCACGTGACCAGCGCCACGAAACGTAAGTTCAAACCGAATCTGCAGCGTGTGAAAATCCGTACCGAAAACGGTACCGTCAAACGTGTTTGGGTTTCCGCGAAAGCCCTGCGTTCCGGCGCTGTGAAAAAAGCCTAAGTTTCCAATCATTGGAACTTATGTATAAACCGTCCTCGTGAGGACGGTTTTTTTTGCGTCCCTGAATTATGATCCGGCCGGCGGATCTGTTTCGGTGGCGAAGTGGGTGCGCAAGGCGCGGTGAAATGAAAAAGCAGACAGGAGGTGTGCACCTCAGGTCTGCGATATCTGATGGGCCGGTGCCCATCTCCTTCAATCTGTTGAGAGATAAAAAAACGCTCCGGTCGTAACCGGAGCGCTGAGTCTTTCAACAAAAATGGATAAAGGGATTACCAGGACGCCTTAGTCATGCCCGGGATCTTACCTTCGGAAGCCATTTCGCGAAGGGTGATACGGGAGAGGCCGAACTTGCGGTAAACAGCGTGCGGACGTCCAGTGACGGAGCAGCGGTTCATTACGCGGTTCGGGTTGGTGTCGAGCGGAAGCGAACGCAGTTTGCGGACAGCAGCCATTCGATCAGCCGGTTCCGTTTCCGGATCGGCAATGATTTTTTTGAGTTCCTGGCGCTTAGCGTAATATTTGTTCGACAACGCGATGCGCTTGTTGTTCTTAACGACTTTGCTTTTTTTAGCCATATATATTCAGTTCCTTTTTGTTGAAAGACCCGTGGATAAAACATATTCGGAAGGGGCGGTGCAATACAATTAAATGAAAAAATCCGCGACCCGGGCGGGTCATTACTAAGGATTATAAAAGCGCTCATGTTTTTTAAACTTGAATGCCCCCGCGCAAACCGTATTTTCTAGCGCCAACAGAACGACAACCGAACGCCAAAAGGAAAATATAATGTCCAAAATTAATGATCTAGGCACTGCGACACTTACGTTTAAAGACCAGACTATTGAACTGCCGGTTTTCGAGGGCTCCGAAAAAGAAAAAGCGGTGGATATCCGCAAACTGCGCGCTTCAACCGGAATGATCACCTACGATCCCGGTTTTGTGAATACCGGATGCTGTCAATCCGACGTCACCTATATTGACGGCGAAAAAGGAATCCTGCGCTACCGCGGATACGATATCAATGAGCTGGCTGAAAAGTGCGAATTCATCGACGTCGCCTATCTGCTGGTGCACGGCACCCTGCCGACTCCGGAGCAGCACAAGGAATTTTCGGACCATCTGAACTATCACTCGCTGCTGCACGAAGACATGCGTCACTTCTTCGATGCTTATCCGGATCATGCGCACCCGATGGCCACGCTTTCGGCCATGGCGGTTTCGCTCTCCACGTTCTATCCGGAGCTCGAGGATGCCACGAATCAGGAAAATATCGACTTCAAGGTGACACGCCTGCTGTCGAAGATGCGCACGGCGGCGGCCTTTGCCTATAAGAAGTCCATCGGCCATCCGATCGTATATCCGACCTCCAAACTGAAATACTGCGAAAACTTCCTGAACATGATGTTCCGCACGCCGGTGAACGACTACGAAGTCGATCCGGTGGTTGCCAAAGCACTCAACAAACTGCTGATCCTGCACGCAGACCACGAACAGAACTGTTCGGCTTCGGTCGTGAAAATGGTCGGCAGTGCCGGTGCCAACCTCTACGCGTCGATCTCCGCAGGTATCTGTGCGCTGTGGGGCCCGCTGCACGGCGGCGCCAACCAGGCCGTCGTGGAGATGCTCAACGAGATCCACCACGGTGAGGGCGACGTCGCCTCCCACGTGGCGCGGGCCAAGGACCGCAACGACCCGTTCCGGCTGATGGGCTTC
>JBFJYX010000001.1:0-25986 GCA_041622415.1 Pontiella sp. | reverse complement strand
GTGGACCCGCCTGCAGATCCAGAGCGTTCCCGAACTCAAACTCGTCGACCGAAAAGAGATGCAGGACCTGTCCGGGTCAATTCGTAAAACCGACGAACCCGTAACCATCCGCGGCCTCTACAGCCGCCAGACCAAGCTGATCAAACGCGGCCTGTTCGGCAGCTGGAAAAGCAGCCCGGAAGATACGGTGGAAACAATCTATATCGTCAACCACCTGCACGATGAAATCTTCCGTGTCGCGGCGGTCCACGAACTGATGCACGACCTCGTGCACGAGCATTTTCCAAAGCTCGAAGACGCACCGCTGTGGGTGCACGAAGGGATTTCGCAGGTCGCCGCCGCGGAATACTGCCGGCGCCGGAACTATGTCGATGCCCTCGACATTATCGAAAGCAGCCAGGACCCCGACTACGGCGACGGCTACCGCTATTTCAATGAGGTGATCGGATACGAAGGCTGGTACGCCCTTAAACGCTGGATCGACGAAACCGATGTCTCCGCACTGCCGGCGAAAGCTCCGCTGAACAACTAGCGATCCGCCTCTTCATCGCGCACATGCGAAATGTGCAGCGCAATCAGCCGGGCCACGATCACCGCAAGAAAGACCTGCCCGATGGCGGCCTGCATGACGGCATAAGACTGGCTCACCGGAGTCTGCGGCGTGATGTCGCCGTAGCCCAGGGTCGTCAGGGTGGTGAAGCTGAAATAGTACGCCCAGAAACTGTTGGCGGTATCCAGGGCCAGCCACTCGGCCGGAATGTTGAATGACGCGGGGTTGAGAACATACAGCGCGGTGTAGATGAACGACCAGATGACGCCCATGAGCATGTAGGCCGAAATGGCCCCGTAAATTTTATCGCCCGTCACCGGCTCTTTATTCAGCACAAACGCCATGATGCTGAAAAAGACGAGGACAAAGTAGATCACCTTAAACCCGACCACCGACAGGATGAAGCCCGGGGACTCGTCGATGAGAACAAGCTCAACCCCGGTCAGCACAACATTAACCAGGGTCAGCAGCGCCATGAAAATGAAAAACCTGCGGCTGCGCGAAATGGCGCGCATGCAGCTGAGCAGCACCGCAATACTCAGCCAGCCGACCGTCTGATCCACCAGCCCCTGATCCCGGCCGAGGGCGGGCGTAATAAAAAACAGCGCCACCATGGTGATGAGGAACAGGCTGAAGCGCCCCTTCAGAAACGCTTCCAGTATCGGGCGGCCGCCGCTCATTCAGTATCGGCTCCCGAAACCGCCCATCCGCCGCCGAGGGCTTTATAGACGCCGACCATATACGCACTGACCATGCCTTTGCTCAACGCGAGCTGGTCCTGCTGTTCCAGCAGCGCCTGCTCCATATTGAGCACGTTCTGGAAATCGGTCAGCCCGGAGGTATAGAGCTCGGTGACCAGCTCGACGGATTTTACGGCGGACTCGGCCGCGACTTCCAGGAATTGGATACGGTCTTTCTCGTGGGCATAAGCGGACATGCTGTCCTCCACCTCTTCGAGCGCCAGCAGCAGCGTCTGTTCATAGGCATGCAGCGCGGCCTGGGCGCCGGCCTTTTCGGCATCCACCCGGCTGCGGATGCGGCGGCCGTTAAAGAGGTTCCAGCGGAGCTGCGGCCCGAAACTGTAATAGGTGTTCGCGCCGCTGAACAGGTCGCTGCCGCTGCTTTCCACGGCCAGCGTTCCGGGCAGGGTCAGCGTCGGATAGAGTTCGGCCTGCGTGGCACCGATCAGCGCATGCTGGGCCGCCAGTTCGCGCTCGGCCCGGCGGAGGTCGGGGCGCTGGCGCAGCAGCTCGGCCGGTACGCCGACCGCCAGTTCTTCCGGCGGCTCGGGAATCGGTTTGCGCTCTTGCAGCTCCTGCTCGAGGGCATAGGGCATTTCGCCCACCAGCACACTGAGCCGGTTAACGGCCGTCACCAGTTCCTGCCGGAGCGGCGGAATGGCCGAGCGGGTGCGCGAGAGGTTCAGCTGCGACTGGGAAACATCGAGTGCCGGAACCAGGCCGGAATCATAACGGTTCTGCGTCAGCTCAAAGGTCTCGCTCTGGGCCTCCAGGTTGTTTTCCGCAAAATAAATCCGCTCCTGCAGGGTCCGCACATTGATATAGTTCCGGGCAATATCGGCATAGAGCACCACGAGCACATCGCGATAGGTTTCCACCTGCGCCTGCAGCGAGGCATCGGCCGATTCAACGGAGCGGCGCACGCGGCCCCAGAGATCCAGCTCCCAGGCCATCGACAGGCTGGCATCGTACAGTTCGCCCTCGCGGTCGATCACGCCGCCGAAGGTGTTGTCTTTCGTAATCTGATACGCCGTGGCCGAGCCGCCGGCCGCAATATCCGGCCACCATTGGCTGGCACTCACACCGCGCAGCGCGGCCGCCTGTTCGATACGCGCCGCGGCGCTTTTCAGGTCGAGGTTGTTCGTCGAGGCGCGCTCAATCAGCCCATTGAGGATCGGGTCATTAAACGCCGTCCACCAGGTCTGCAGATCCGGCTCGCCGGCGGCGAATTCTTCCTGCACCGCCTCATGCCAGGCATCCGGCAGGGCAGCTTCCGGCTTTTCATAATCCGGCCCGACCGAAGGCCAGGATGTACAACCACTCAAAACCAGCAAACCGGCCGAAACCGGAAACCACCAACGCAGCTTCATAATCAACTCCATGTTTTACAACCTTTATAAGAGGGGCGATACTAGGAACAGCACCGCAACAAGTCAAATTCCGAACGGCACTCAGGAACGACCCGGTCTCCTGACAAAAATCAGCACCGCCCGCACCGCAAGAAAAAACAGGAAGGCCGTTATCATGCCGTAGACATCCAGCAGCCAGTCATGAATGCCCGGTGTCCGGTCCCCGGTGAGATACTGCAGCGATTCGGTGACGCCCGAAAAGAGCAGCAGGTCAAAGGCGACCTTCAGGTAATAGAGGGAATGCTGCCCCTCCAGCGCGGCGGAGCAATAGACCAGGAAACAGAGTGAGGCAAACAGGATGAAGTGGCCCATGCCATGGGCGTTGGTGACCAGCTGATCCAGCTGGCCGAGCATTTTTTCCTCTTTACGGTGCCGCTCCGCTTCGGCGTCGGGATTGGGGGCGGCCTGTTTTTTCACCTTCGGTTTGGCATCCGTCTTCATTCGGTGGGCCGTGCGCAGGAAAACCTCTTTCCCCTTCTGCGGCACGGCCGCAATCCACTCCGCCGGCATGAGGGTGCCGTAGAGAATGACGATCACATTCAACAAAATCAGAATCCGCAACCGGCGGCGGTCGAGCCGGCAGCGGTGGAAATAGAGAAACCCCATACCCAGCCAGAGGATGCAGAACAGGGTTTTAAACCAGCGGTAGGTGGTTTTTATTTTTGCCGGCTGCACCGATACCGAATCGAACCAGGCGGTTCCGGAGGTTCCGCTGTGGTGCAGCACCAGTTCGACTTCGGACGCCTCGGGCAGCATTTCAAATTCATCCTGCTGCGGCGTCCATTCGACGGTGCCGAATTCGCTGTGCAGCTGATCGTTTCCGACCACCCGCCGGCCCTCCTGATCGCGCTGAATAACGGAGAGACGGGCGCTGTTCCAGACATGGCGTCCGCGGACCACCTCGTCCGTGCGGATGCGCCCCTGAATGCGGATGAAGGGATAGTCCAGCGCCCCGCTGATGTGGAAACGCGCGCCGGCCGGTTTTCCGCCGGCGGGCACGTGCAGGCGGAAGACGCCGTTGGTGCGGGTCACATCCCCGCTCATGCGGAATGCCCCGGACAGTTCCGGCGAATCCAGCAGGACGGGGCCGGCCGGTTCATACCGGTCGTAGATGCCCCAGAAAAGCAATGTGGCTGCCAGCAGTATAATCGCCGGCAGCCTCATTTTCAGTTTGGACCACATGTTCTTCATGCGGCGGAAAACATAACACCCGGCCGCAGATTGCCGAACTTAATCTTTAGGTACTTTTACTTTATCGCGAAAAACGCGATGGATAAAAGCAGTGTAGCCCAGCACCAGCGGCATGCCGACCAGCGCAATGCCGAGCATCCAGGCCAGCGTGCGCTGCGATGAGGATGCATTGAATACAGTCAGGCCCCAATCCGGATTGTTCGTGCACGGTACGATATTCGGGAACAGCGCCGCCGCCACGGCCAGCATGACCATGGCAATCGTGCCGCAGGATGCCAGGAACGCCGCCTTGGGATGACCCTTTTTATTGAAAGCAAACGCCGCGAAATTGGTGATCAGCGCCAATACGATCAGCGCCATGCAGACCAGGCGGTAGTCGCCGCTGATGCAGAACTTGACGCCGAACGCCAGGGTGGGCATGAAGGTGAACAGGAACGCATACCACGCTTTTTCCGCCCATTTTCCGGCACGCACAGCCGCCTCGCCCTCGACTTTCATCGAAAGGTAAAGCGCGCCGTGGTGGGCAAACATGGCCAGGCCGACGATGCCGCAGAAAATAGCAAACGGATTGAGCAGCGCAAAGAAGCCGCCCGTGTAGTCGCCGATCGCATCGAGTTCCAATCCCTGGAGAATATTGCCGATGGCCACGCCGTAGAGAATCGACGGCAGAACGGAACCGATCGCAAAGGCGAAGTCCCAGGCTTTAACCCATTTGGCATTTTCCACCTTATTGCGGAACTCAATCGCCACCGCGCGGAAAATAAGACCGAGCAGCACCAGCATCATGGCCAGGTAAAAGCCGCTGAAAACCGTGGCGTAAACCGGCGGGAACGCGGCAAAAAGAGCACCGCCCGCCGTGAGCAGCCAGACTTCGTTGCCGTCCCAGAACGGTTCAATGGAATGGATGAACGCGGTGCGCTCGCCCTTCTTTTTGGCAAACAGGTGCCAGAAACCGACACCGAGATCGAACCCGTCCAGAACGGCATAGCCGATCACGAGAATGCCGATGAGCAGAAACCAGATGATTTGCAGTGCTTCCATGATTATTTGACCTCCGCTTCAAGTGATTCGATGGAATCGGGTCCCTTGCCGAACTGATTTTTCAGCAGATAAATCCAGAGGCCGAACAACAGGGCATAGATCAGGGAGAACATAATGATAGAAGCCAGCACCTGGCCGGCCGGCACGGATTTGGATACCGCATCCGACGTGCGCAGCAGGTTGTACACCACCCAGGGCTGACGACCGACTTCCGCCGCGACCCAGCCCACCTCGTTGGCGAGGAACGGAACCGGAACGGTGAAGGCGCAGATCTTGAGGTAGAGCCGGTGATCCAGCAGCTTTTTGTTCAGCCAGAAAATGACCCCGATGAAGGCGACGAAGGCCATCCACATCCCCATGTAGAACATCAGGTGGAACGCCCAGAACGAAATGGCCACCGGCGGGCGGTCCTCTTTCGGGAAATCCTTGAGCCCCTGGATTTCCGTATCAAAACGGCCGCCGACCATCAGGCTGACCATGCCGGGAATCCGAATGGCGAAATGGTTCTTTTCGCCGTCCTGGTCGGGAAGACCGAACAGCATGAGCGGCGCGTGGGTGCCGGTTTCCCAGATGCCCTCGAAAGCCGCCAGCTTCGCCGGCTGGGTTTCGGCCACCTGGTGCCCGTGTTTATGGCCGACAAACATGGTCAGCATGATCACCGCAAAGCACGGAATAATCGCCGTACGCATGGAGGTGCGGAAAAATTCAACGTGGCGCCCTTTAATGACCTGCCACGCGGAAGTGCCGAGAATAAAGAACACCCCGACCGTCAGCGCGCCGGTAATCACGTGCGAATAACGCGGCAGCGTGGACGGATTGAAGACGGCCTGCCAGAAGTTGGTCAGGACCGCTTTCTGGATTTCCACCCCGTTCACCACTTCCGTGACTACTTCAAACCCGGCCGGCGTCTGCTGCCAGGAGTTGGCCACCACAATCCAGAAGGCCGACATCGTGGCGCCGAGGGCCACCATCAGGCTCGAAAACCAGTACAGTTTCTGCGAAACGCGTTTGCGGCCGTAGAGCAGGATCCCGAGGAAGCTCGATTCCAGGAAAAAGGCAAACACCCCTTCCGCCGCCAGCGGCGCGCCGAAAATGTCCCCCACAAAGCGCGAATACCCCGCCCAGTTGGTGCCGAACTGGAATTCCATCACAATGCCCGTCGCCACCCCGATGACAAACGAAATGGCAAAGACCTTGGTCCAGAACTGCGCCAGCTGACGGAAAACCAGATTCTCGGTTTCCTGATAACGCGTATTATAGGTGAATATCATCCAGCCCAGACCGATCGTCAGCGGCGGAAAGATATAATGAAACATAATCGTCAGCGCGAACTGTATGCGCGCAAGCAACACTGCATCCATGGGTTTATATCTCCAAATTTGGTATGAAACAAAAACGCGTACATAGTTGTACACGAATTGATCCGTACATGCATACCTTCACCATTTCGGTAATTCAATACCAAATTATCGATAAAAACACCTCTTTTTGAGATTCCGTCTCAGCAAGATGGATTTCGGGGCCCGGTCAGAGCGACGAGCCGCGCCAGTGGAGTTTCTGGGCGAGTACGGAGAAATAACTGTGGTTGTCCAGCTGCAGGAATTTCACCCCGTGCCGGCTGCGCCGGATTTCAATCCGCCCGCCCTTTTTCATCAGGAATTCATCCTGCCCGTCGATGGAGAGAATCAGCTCTTTGACCGCTTTCTCCACCCCGATCTCAATCACACTGGAATTCGGCACCACCAACGGGCGGGAACTCAGGGTATGCGGGCAGATGACATTGATGCCGAAACCGCCGACGCCCGGATGCAGAATCGGGCCGCCGGCCGAAAGCGAGTGCGCCGTGCTGCCCGTAGGCGTCGAAACAATCATGCCGTCGCACATAAACGAGCTGACTTCCTCGCCATCGATCGAAAGGCTGAATGTGTTGATGCGCGACGAAGCGCCCCAGCCCAGGACAATATCATTGAGCGACCGCTGTTCGCCGATCAGGTCGCCGTTCTGGAAAACCCGGCATTCGGCCACATCGCGCTCCGATACCTTGCAGTTGCCGGCTTTAATCGCTTCCAATGCCTGGAACATTTCCGTGTCGCTGACACTCGTGAGAAAACCCAGGCTGCCGAGGTTGATGCCCATAATCGGCACTTCGGAGCCGTGCAGGGCCAGCGCGGTGTAAAGCACGGTACCGTCGCCCCCCAGCGCCAGCGCAACATCGACCTTTTCACCGAATTCGGCAACCGGCAGGTAGGTTGCCCCCAGGGGTTCGACCATATCTTCGCGCTCGGTAAAAAGCGCAAACCCGAGTGCTCCGGCCTGCTCGCGCAGTTCGTTCAGCACACCGCCCGCCCCGGGGCGCTTGGTATTCACAACGACTCCGATTTTCTTCATGGCACGCAATGTAAACGTTCCGGCTCCGTCGCGCAACTGCCGAAACCGCACCTCCGCGCACACAAATAAATGGTAAGGATTACCCCCCGCCCCCGAACAACCTGCACAAACGGAGGGCAAAATGAGTAAACATAAGATTCTTTTAACCGGAGCAACCGGGTACGTAGGCGGAAAACTGCTGCGCAGGCTCGAAGCCGATGGACACGAAATCAACTGCCTGGTCCGCGATCCCGGCAAACTGCAGCGCCCCGGCCCCGATACCCATGTATTCCAGGGCGATGTGCTGGTCCGCTCTTCGATGTGGGACGCCTTCAGGAATACGGATACCGCCTACTTCCTGGTGCATTTCCTCCACGACCGGGAGGATTTCCAGGCCAAGGAATATGAAGCCGCCGAAAACTTCGCCTCGATGGCGCGCCGCGCCGGCGTCAAACGCATTATTTATCTCGGCGGGCTGGGCAATGAGCAGGACGGTCTCTCCCCGCACCTCCGCAGCCGGCAGGATGTAGGCCAGATCCTGCGCACCTCCTGTGTCCGGACCCTGGAACTCAGGGCCTCCATTGTTCTCGGCGAAGGCAGCCTGTCCTTCGAACTGATCAAAGACCTGACCGAACACCTGCCCTTCATGGTCACGCCGCGCTGGGTGTCCACGCAGGCTCAGCCCATCGGCATCCGCGACCTGCTCGACTACCTCGTTCAGTCGCTCGATGTGCATCTCGACCAGGACGAGATTTTTGAGATCGGCGGGGCTGACCGTATGTCCTACGGCGACCTCATGCGCGAATATGCCCGGCAGCGCGGGCTGAAGCGGACCATGCTTCCCGTACCGGCGCTCACCCCCTGGCTCAGCAGCCACTGGGTCGCCTTCTTTTCCCGGGTCGATCACCACCTCGCCGCGAAACTCATCGAAGGCATTCGAAATCCCACCGTCATCGAAGACGACCGCGCCAAGCAGTTTTTCGACATTCACCCCGTCAGCGCCAAAGAAGCCATCCGCGAGGCCGTCGATGACCTTCCCCCGCCGGACACCCATCATCATTTCGCCCGGCTGCATCACATCACGCACTGATCCCGGCCCCGGAGTCCTGACCATGAATATTTTTGTTCTCGATCGCGATATACGGACCTGCGCCCGCTTCCACTGCGACAAACACGTCATTAAAATGATTCTCGAGAGCGCCCAGCTGATGTGCACCGCCCTCAATAAAAAAGGATTCCTGACCCCGTACCGCTCCACCCACATACACCACCCCTGCGTTCTCTGGGTGGAGGAATCCTACGATAACTTCCTGTGGTTGCGGGACCTCACCCTGGAGCTGAACCGGGAATACCGCTACCGATACCGCAAACATCAGGACCATGCATCCATCAAGGTGCTGCACGCCATCGATCACTGTCGATACGAAGCCGTCGGCCTGACGCCGTTTGTGCAGGCCATGCCGGCAGAATACAAAGTGCCCGGCGATGCGGTGCAGGCCTATCGCAACTTTTACCGGGGTGAAAAACTCGATTTCGCCACCTGGACCCGCCGCAGACAACCGGACTGGATCAGGCTGCCGGAACCGCACGCCTGACGGATGCGCCCCGCATTCAGATTACGTTCAGGAATGCTTCAGATCGCAAAACCGTCGAACAGCAGAATGATCAGCGTCAGGATGCATACCGCGCTCAGCCCGATCGAAAAACCGGGCAGCGGTGAGTGGTCGATTTTACGGCGGCCCATCTTGGAAAAGACCGACAGGGCCGACAGCAGAAACGTGACGACCAGCACCAGGAGGAAGACCACCTTGTTCTGACCGGCATGTTCAACGCGGCTTCCGGCCGGACCGACCAGCGGCAGAATCATGCAGAGAAAGAAAAATGAGAGCCCCGCCGTCACCGCCAGTGCGGTGCCGACAGCCGGCTTATAAAGAAAATCGTTTTCGTATTTCTGTTCCTGTTCCATAAACCTGTTCCAGTGGTTGGCAATAACGGGGCCAAGTTATAGGCGGAATTTCCAGGGGTTGGAAGAAAAAAGCGGCCCGCCCGCCCCGGCCGATACAATCTTTTGGCCCCCTCATGCGTTCTATGCACCGGTACCGCCAAACTGTTGTGAAAACTTTGACTTTCCTTTGGGCGAATGACTAAACTCGCGAGGTTGGTTAAAGGGTCTTGTGAACCGAGGGATTATGGAAGTTCAGAAAAAGAAAAAGCGCATCGCAAACTCCAGCGCGGCCATTCTCAGTATCGCCGCGCATGTCATCCTCTTTCTGATCGCCGGCGGCGTGGTTGCGCTGAAGTATTACCAGAAAGAGGGCGCCGGGTTCCAGGTGGAGACGCAGAAACCGAAACTCGAACGCCGCAAACTCCAGATGCCGGTCAAAGCCCAGCCCTTCATGGAGCAGATGTCGAAACCGAAATCCCGCAGCACCTCCCGCATCACCGCCAACGCGCCGCAGCTCGTCAATATTCCGGAACAGGGCGAATACGTAAAAATGGCCCCCATGCCCACCTTCAAAGGCGGCTACACCAACTTTGTCCAGATGGACCGCACCCTCGAATTCAATTCGAAATACCGCGATGTCTCCTTCGGCGTCTCCTCCGTCAACTTTTTCGGCACGCGCGGAAAAGCCGAAAAGGTGGTCGTCATCGTGGATGCCTCGAAATCGATGCTCTACGACGACCGCGGCGGCGTGGACTCCTACCTCAAGGTTCAGCAGGACCTGAAGGATGTGATCGGCAGCATGCGCTCCGCCACCCTCTTTAATGTCGTGCTTTTCGATGATGACGAAGTGGCGCTGTTTAATCCCCATATGGTGCCGGCAACGCCCACCGCAAAAACCAATGTGCTCGACTGGGTCAGCAGCATAAACACCAACCTCGATTATGTCGGCCTCCCCGAAGGCTATGCCAACTATACCCCGAAACGCGCCTACGAAATCCCCATGGCCAACAACGACATCACCGGCTGGCTCAAAGGCTTCCAGGCGGCCATCGAGCAGAAGCCCGAGATCGTCTTCCTGCTCACCTCCGAATGGGGCAACGTGACCTCCATGAATTACGGCATCTCCTATTTCCTCAAGCAGGACAAATTCAAGGAGTATCAGAAAAAACGCATCGACTTTTTCCTGCAGGACGAGGATTTCAAGGAAGAGTGGGACGGCTACCTCGCCGAATATGACGAGCTCCGCACCGTCGCCATTAAAATGCTCGAGCTCGAAAACCAGGCGCGCTACGCCGCCGAAATGCAGCCCAAGGTCGTCCGCGACTGGGATGAAATCCTTTACGACAACAAGATCGAACTGCCCGATGCCCCGCTGGCCGGCGACCAGGAATCGGTCGGCATGATGCCCGTTGAAACGCGCTACACCTTCGACGAAGTCCTGCAGTCGTTCTTCGTCATCGTGATGGACAATTACCGCCAGCTCGGATTCCCCAGCCTCAATTTTGTCCTGCTGCAGGGCTCCGGTTCCAGCAGCACCTCGGCCGAAACCGCCGCCATGATGACCTCCGACGCCAAGTTTAAAAACCTCAACAATATGGTGGGCGGGCGCTTCCGCTACCTCAAAGGCGAGGCGAAAATCAACAACCTGCTCGATCAGACCATCGAGGATGTCATCGATGCCATTCAGATGGCGTCCGGGGAGGAACTCTGATGAAACCGCTGATCACCGCCCTGCTCTGCGCCGTTGCGCTGGGAGCCCGTGCCCAGTTCAACACCATGGAACCGCGGGCCTTTTCCAATGCCGAAGGCAAAACGCTCACCGACCGGATCGTCAAATATGATTCCGAAACCGAAACGGTCACCTTCGAAAAAAACGGCAAAATCCCGCTCGACACCTTTAGCGAAGCAGACCGGAAATATATTCTGCACTGGGCCCAGGTTGAAGGCTTCAGATCCAGTATGCGCTTTAAGCTGGAAGTGGACAAAAGCTCCTGGGCCAGCATGAAGCACGAACAGAACGTGACGCCCTACTACATCGACGCCGTTCAGATCCCGGGCAAAAGAACGCCCAACCACACCATCATCGAGCTCGAAGACTACGAAGAGTACACCGCCGTCTATCTCGAGGCCGAAGGCTTCGAAATCAAGATCCGCAACCAGAACTTTTTCCCCATCGAAAACATTACCGTCGAAAGCAAGATTTTCTACGAGCAGGAGCAGTATATCCTGCCCGACAGCCTTTTCCTGTCTTCGGAAAATGAATATACCGATTCGGTCGTCACCAACCGCTTCCGTTTTCTCTCCGAAACCATTCCCATCATTATCCCGCGCGAAGAGGTCTTCCTCAACTCCGAGGCGGCCATCATCGTCGATCAGCAGGTGGAACGCAGCTCACTGGTCTCTACGTCCAACAATGAAGATGACAGCGATGATGACAGCGATGACGGCACCGAATCGGTCGAAGGTTTCGGCGAGTGGGACGACCACGGCCGCCGCCGCAAGGGGCGCGTGCTCGGCGTCTGGTTCCGCGTCGGCATCGTGGGTCTCGACGGCGAAATGGTCTGGCGCGATATCGCCTCCCCCAACTCCATCATGGATAAATGGGAGTCCTTCGAAACCGCCGGCCTGCCGGAGCCCAAAGAAACAGAGGCGGACCAACCCGCCCAATCCTGATCAATCCGCGGCAAATGTAATATTGAACGACAGCGGCACGCTGGAAACCTCCATGCCGTCCGCATAGATTCCGACGATGCGCACCCGGTTCGGCCCCTCGCCGAGCTGGGATTCATCCAGCACAAGTTCGACCTCTTCACCATACACCTTTTCGTCGAGGATCAGCTCTCCGGAGACCAACCGGATTTTTTTCGGTTGCTCCGCGCCGCCGATATCAGCCCGAAGGCCGTGTTCCTGTTTGGCCAGCCGTTTAATGTCCGGATTGATCGACACGGACCGGCCCGACTTGCTGACCATAATGGACTTCACCGCAGTCATATTGAACTCAATCGCATGCCGGATCGAGGCCACCGCCTTCAGTTCATGATATCCGTCGGAAAGGTTATGCGTCCGCAGATAAATGCTGTTTACCTCAGACGCCTCCTGAAGCACCGCATCGTCGAGCAGGAAGGTATATTCAAAGACCGCCCCCTGAACCCGGGATTCGGCGGAAGCCAGGTAGGTAAAATCGTTCTTCATGGTGTCGGTGCCGAGGACCTTCAGGTTGAACGGCAGGGCATAGGGTTTCGCCAGCGGATCCCCCAGCAGAAGCAGCTGCAGCGGACAGGCGACGGACTGATAAAAACTTTCCAGCATGGTGCAGCCCGCGGCATAGTGCGCATAAAACCGGGCGGACGGAAATTTGTCGGAATTGGAATACGGCTCCACCACCGCACCGGCCGTGGCTGTGGCCCCCGCTTCGATCCACGCCGTGCATTTGGTCTGCCCCTTCTGGAACTCCGCGCTCCAGCTCGTCAGGTGCTCCGCCATCGCCCCGGGAGCAAACGAACCGACCTGCGACGGATCAACATTTTCCGCCCCCATCAGGATCCCCATCACGTTTTGTTCCCCGGCAGGAAAATTGGTCGTCACGGTGGACGCAAAGTTACGGCCCTGCAGCTCATTCACGACGGGATAAAACTGCCAGTCCCGGCAGGTGGATCGCACATCGTCGCTCTGCACAAAATAGATGCCGCCGCGCGGACCGCGGAAGTCGGATTTACTGCCCCGCGTGAGACAGTCGATCACCGTCTCCACGGTGTTCCCGTTCTCCCCGGTATAGCCGAGCATCATGCTGGGCAGCGGCATACGGTCGCCCAGCCCCTGCTGCAGCCACGACGCTTCCGGAGGCACATTGGCGGCGGGCCCGACGCCCTTTTTCTGCTTCCCCAGCGACATGGAACTGAGGTTCAGTTTAAACCGCTGGTTCGGCCCGGCAAACAGTTTCGACAGATAGCGGCCCTCCTCCACCATACTCAGGCCCGGCATCTTGTTCCGCATAAACGTCATCCCGCCCACCGACATCTGCTTCCGGTCATTCGCATCGGTTTTCACCCGAATGGGGAAATCGGCCGAATAGATCCAGGCGAGAATCTGATTTTCCAGTCCGCGCGCTTTAACCACCTGGTTGGCGGGCTCCCAGATGAGCCAGGTAAATTCCTCCGGCGTCATCGTTGCCGTGCCGCCGTACAGGTTTTCGGGAATATCCAGATACACCACGTTCCGCCGCGGAATCTGCCGGACCTCCAGATAGTGATTGGCCACCTTCATCGAATCCTGCGACAGACGGTTGACGAGCAGCAGGCACTCGTGCGGCATCTGCGCGCGGCAGGTGAAGCCGAACGACAGTATGAATAAAATCTTCCAGAGTCTGGACATGGCTGATCCTCGGTTTGGGTAAAAACAAAATATGAAGTTTGCCTAAGATGATTGCAACCTGATAGCGGTTCGAGTAAGAAATTCCACCCATGAAGATGCTGCTCTGCGCCCTGTTTTCCGTCTGGTTGATCCTTCCGGTGTCCGCCGGTCTCGACGCGCTGTTTTACCACCCCGCCCCGGACCGCTTCCGCACCCCGGCTGACGATGGCTGTGCCTTCGAACAGATCACCTTCCCCAGCACCGACGGAACCGCCCTCTCCGGATGGTTTATCCCCGCGCAGCAGCAGAAAGCCCTCGGCACCGTCATCCACTTTCACGGCAACGCCCAGAATATGAGTGCGCACTATGCCTTCGTCTCCTGGCTGCCGAAGAGCGGATTCAACCTCTTTGTTTTCGACTACCGCGGCTACGGCGCATCCGAAGGCAGGCCCTCGCGGGAAGGCGTATATCAGGATTCGGTGGCCGCCATTGAATACATCAAATCGCGCACGGACATTGATCAGGCCAAACTGATCATCTTCGGCCAGAGTATCGGCGGGGCCAACGCCCTCGCCGCCGTGGGCAGCAACGCCTTTGAAGGCATCGTGGGCGTTGTCTCGGACTCCGCATTTTCAACCTATAAAAGTGTCGCGGCCGAACATGCCGGCTGGCTCAAACCCTTTGCCTATCTTCTGATCAGCAACCGCTACAGCCCTGAAAAATATGTTCAATCCATTGCGCCGACTCCGCTGATCATCATCCACGGAACCCGCGACCGCGTGGCCTCCGTCCACCACGCGGAACGCCTCTTTCGAGCAGCCCAGGAACCCAAAGAGCTGTGGCTGATTGAAGGCGGGGAACACACTTCGGCGCTCGGGCCGGACATCAACACCTATGCGCCCCGGCTCTGCGAAAAATTTAAAACATGGACCGCGGACTAGTCCGCCTCGCCGAAGACATCAGCTTCGAAAACGTGGAATTCGCAGTCGGATTTCCAGGCACTGGAAGGCAGGCCCGCTTTCATGCAGAGATGCCCGAGCGTGGTTTCCAGATCCCATCCCTGCTCCGGGGCCACCTGCGGCAGAAAGACCGCGGACTGCATCTGCTTGCTGATCACAATGCCGTGACGCCCGATTTCGATTTCGTCATAGGAACCGATCTTGCGAGGCGGGCTCAGTGCCGAAATTTCGATATCGATTCCGGCCAGCTCATCTTCCCGCAGCGCGGGAAAACGCGGATCCTGGAACGCAGCATTCACGGCGTGCTCCTCCACCGCTTTGATCAGCGGCCGCCGCGGAAAAATTTCGCCGATGCATCCGCGCAGCTGCCCGCGTTTGTGCAGCGTCACAAAGGCGCCCCGCACCGCATGAACCGCGGCGGAGAACGAATCCGACGGCGCGGCGGTACGCTGGCTGAACCGTGAGGCAATCCGATACCGCGCGAGGCGCAGCAGCCCGGCCTTATCGTGCGCCGTAAGCGCCATCGGGTCCGCCGCGTTTTCCGCATCGGCCGCCGCCGTTTTCCAGCGTCCGGAAATCGCGGCGGAAGCATAGCTGACACAGTGGGACCAGTCGTCGGTCATGTTCCCGGACGTATCATACTTCAGCAGCCGCACCTCCGACAGGTCATCGAGCATCGACAGCATCACCGAAATCGGGCTCGCCCCGCAGATGGTCGCGCCCGTTCGATCCAGATAGTCCAAAAACCCTTCGGCATTTTTATCCCGAATCAGGTCAAAGGCGCCCAGGTCGAGGCGGCGTAGGTTGTTCTGAATGTCGTCCGTAAAAGGCACATAGTCAAAGGCCGCGCCGTAGTGCGTAAAATCGGTGCTGATGACCAGCAGCGTTTCACGGTCCATCAGCGGCAGCAGGGCCCGGCCGATCCGGCGGGCGCTTTGCTGCGTCAGGTGCCCGCACACGATGGGAATCAGCGTAAACGTATCGAGCACATGCTGCAGGAACGGCAGCTGAATCTGCACGCTGTGTTCCAGCCGGTGCGCGCGCGGATGCGATTCAAACAGTTCATACTGCAACAGGCCGTCGATCGCCTCGCGATCCAGCGGAATTCGGCCCAGCGGGGTTTCGATATCCGTGACATCCGGCAGACTGACCCGGTCCAGCAGCGCCACCCGGTGGCTCGGGCCGATCACGATCACACGCTTGAAATTCCGCCCCTGCAGCAGCTTGTATCCATGCGCCGCCACCATTCCGGAATACCGGTAGCCCGCGTGCGGCAGCATCAGCCCGATCAGGTGTTCCACCGGATCGGGATTCACGGTTTCCAGATAGGTTTCCAGCTCCCGGGCGAGATGTACCGGATCATCCACATACCAGCTTCCGGCAAGCTCCGACTTCAGAACCGAGGTTTCCATGGCTTTATTCCCTCCTGCGTGTGACGCCACCGTACACCCGGCTTTAAAATTCGGCAATATTCCAATCACTGGAACTTTGCGTTGTGCGATCCGCCCGCGGATTCTATGCTCGGGGCCATGATTGAAAACCCGCTCATTCGATACACGCTGTTCGGCGGCGGCCTTTACCTCTTTCTGAATCTTTATGCCGCGCTGATTTCCGACCGCCTGCTGTTCCAGCCGATGGAACCCGGCTATGAGCACCTTCCGAATGAAGTGCGCATTCCCACGACCGACGGCGAAACCCTCAATGCCGTATGGCTGCCCAACCCGGAAGCCCGCTATACCCTGCTCTTCAACCACGGCAACGGGGAAGACCTCAGCTGCGTCTATCCCTTCCTCATGGAATATTATGCCGACCGCTTTTCCGTGCTGGCCTACGACTACCGCGGCTACGGCACCAGCGACGGCAAACCCTCCTATCGAAAATGCAAAGACGACGCCGAGGCGGCCTACCGCTGGCTGACCCGCGAGCAGCAGGTGGAGCCCGCCTCCATCATTGTCGTCGGCCGTTCACTCGGCGGCGCACTGGCGATCCAGACCGCGGCCCGCCATCCGGTGGCCGGACTCATCTGCGAATGCTCCTTCGCCTCCGCCTTCCGCGTCCGCACCCATGTGCAGCTGCTGCCCTGGGATAAATTCAACAACGAAAAACTGATCCGCACCGTCAACTGCCCGTCCCTCATCATCCACGGCATGGAAGACCGGATCATTCCGTTTCAGCATGGCCGCAAACTCTACGAAGCCGCCCCGGAGCCGAAGCAGCATTTCTGGATTGAGGGCGCGAAACACATGAACTATGCCTACGTGGCCGAGGACAACTACCTGAAATCCATCCATGCCTTCGTTGCGCTGGTCAATGAAACCCGGGAAGCCGGTGAATAAACCGGGCGGCGGTCTCAGTCGGCCGCGACGGCGAACCAGGACACCACCAGATCAGCCGTGCCGGAATTGATGATCTCGTGCACATCGCCGGGTTCGACCACCACGGTGGTGCCCGGAGAAAAGACATAGCCCACATCATTGATGCGGATTTCGCCGCAGCCCGATTCGCAGGTGAACACCTCGGTCATGTCGTTATGCAGATGACTGCCGGCCACTTCGCCGGGCGGAAAAACGGCGCGCGAAACATTCGTGATGCCGGGAATGATCCCCTTGCCCACAATCACCTGCTTCCGGATCTTCGCATTGTGCGAAACCGGGGTTTCCGGAACGTCGCTAATCTTGATCAGTTTCATTACCCCGAGCAGAGCATAGTTTCCAACCCTTGGAAAAGATTATTTCCCCGTCAGCTGATCCGCCCCGGCCGGGGCCTCCGGATCAAACACCACGGTTTTTCGATAGATCAGCGTGGGCTCGCCCGGCGTCGCGACAAAATCAAATGGAATGGTTTTGCTCAGTTCGCCGGACGCGGAATACCGCGCGGCCAGGTAGATGCCGCTCACCTGAAAGCGGTCCATCGCCAGCGGCTCGATTTTTACGCTGAAGTTTTCACCGGGCTGCCCCGACACCCGCACCAGCTCGTCGCCCATCAGGCACTCGGTCTCAGCGGAATAGCGCGCCACGCCATCCTCGCGTTTGACCTGCGCCCAGACCGAGGGCTCGACCGTGATGGAAAAGGCGTTTTTCCGGCCGTGCAGTTCGGGCTCCCCTTTCTCCTGCCGCTGCACCTGATGCTCCATCACGAAGCAGATCCGGTGGTCTTCCTCCGGCTCCACCGTGATCATCAGCTCATCGGTAATCGTATACGCGGTCGGCGGCGAATCCGTTTTCAGCGTGGAACAGCCGGACAGCAGCAGGCACAGCCCCGGCACTATATATCGGTATATCGTCATTTCCCCTGGTCCCCGTTTCTATAGGGGCCGATCATAGGCCGGGATTGGGTGCCGTTTCAAGTTTTCGGCCCATCCGGAACGCCGCTCAGCCGAGCTGCTGCAGAATGGTTTCCAGCCAGAGCAGCTTTTTTTTCTGCAGCATCGGGCTGGGGTGCGCATTCAGCAGCGGATGCACATCCGAAGGCACCGTCACCGTCGGCTCCCCTTCGATGCGCGACAAACACTGCTCCACCAGCGGCAGCAGCCCCGGATCCTGCCCCCACCCCAGCAGGATCGGCGTGGGCGTTTTGCGGCGCAGCGATTGCGCACACTCTTCGGACCGCTCCGCGCAGAACATGGAGTGGACGTGCCCGCCCATAATGCCGCCCAGCGCATCCACCCGCTGCAGGAAACTGCCCGACTTCGGGTCGCGCAGGTCCGACAGGTTCAGCACCCGGATATGGTTCCAGCCTTTGGAAACCGCCACGCGCATCACCTGATACTGCGTGTTGTCCGGCTGCGTCAGCACCAGGTCTTTTTGCATCGGGTTTCCAGACCTTGGAAATTCGATCACGTCATCCACATGCCCGTCCACCTTCGGGCGCGACGAGCCGGGATTCATCATAATGACCACCACATCCGGAATCCGTTCCGCAATCGCCGACGGATCATCCTGCGGAATCGACCCGTCCACAATTTCAAGCACACTGCGGCACCGCGCACGGTCCCCGTTCATCAGCTGCAGTTCATAAAAATGGCCATAGCAGGTGAAACGCTTTTTCAGCTCGGCCGCATACTTAAAATCCATAGGGTGCTCCGTCATTCGTGATTAACCGCCTATTTTAGGCTTTCTGCGCGAACCGTAACAAACTATCTTCTACGTGGTAACCATTGCTGAGGTTTTTATGCATATTGTCATCGATATACTCGCGGCCATCGTCCTTCTCTTTTTCCTGCTGGCCGGTTGGCGCAAAGGCTTTCTGCTGTCCCTGCTCGGGGTCGCGCGCGTTGTACTCGCCTACGGCATCGCCTTCTTTGCCGGACGCTATCTCGGCGCGTGGCTGGGCGAAGTCGCCAGCCGTCCGCGCATCGTCACCATTCCGGTCGTCGCCGGCCTGACCTTCGTGATCATCACCTTCATCTTCCACGTTATCATGACCAACATGCGCGATACGCATCGCGAAAAAGAGGAAAAGGAAGACTACAGCCACCCCTGGTACAGCGCCCTCGGCGGCAGCAGCATCAATTTCTGCGTCGGCCTCTTTTCCATCATCTTCCTCTTCTGGCTCGGCGAGGTATTCATGGTCGGCACCACCGGACACTCCATTCCGGGAGCGGACCGCTCTAAATTTTCCGGCTTTGCCCGCCGGACCGTCTACGAAAGCGTCAACATGGCGGTTTCGCGCGACGGACGCGAATCCCAGGCCGCCGCCACCGCGCGCGTCGTCAGCAACCCCGCCAAAGGCATGACCCACCTCGAACAGGTGATCGCCGCCGATTCGGTCCAGGGCCTGCTGCGCGACCGGCAGTTTGCCGAAGACCTGCTCAGCGGCGATGCCGATCGCATTCAGAACAATGCCTCGCTGCAGGCCCTGTTCAATGACCGGGCGACGCTCGAGGAACTCAAAGAACTCGGCATGCTCAGCGGACGCGAGAAAAAATCGGAAATCTGCGAAAAGCTCTCCCGGCTCGGCAGCAATGAAAAAATCCAGGAGAGCCTCCGGATCCTCAAAGAACGCGAGCTGCTCAGCACCGACAAAATCACCCTCCTCATCCGCGACCCGGAATTTGACGTCATCGTCGGCGAAGTCCTGAAGTAGTGCACGATTGACCTGGCCGCCGGGTCCGTATAAGCTTTTTGCGAATTTCAAAGAAGTTTCAACCCAAGGAGAGAACAACATGAAGAGTCGTATTTTGCTGTCCTGTCTAATTCTCGCATCCGCCGCGATGTTCACCGGATGCAAAACCAAGGTGAAACGCGTCGCCGTCGACGAGCAGATGGATCTGTCCGGAAGCTGGAACGATACCGATTCGCAGCTCGTCTCCAAAGAGATGATCGCCGACATTGCCACCCGCCCGTGGATTGAGGCCTACACCTCGCAAAAAGGCAAAAAACCGGTGGTGATTGTGGGCACCGTCCGCAACCTCAGCTCCGAGCACATCGAAACCGGCACCTTCGTCAAAGACCTCGAACGCGAGCTTATCAACAACGGCCGGGTCACCTTTGTGGCCAACCGCGTCGAACGCGGCGAGCTGCGCGAAGAACGCAAAGAACAGCAGACCTGGGCGCGCGAAGAAACCCAGAAGCGCCTCGCGGCCGAAACCGGCGCCGACTACATGCTGCAGGGCAGCATCAAAACCATCATCGACCGGGAGGGCAAAGAGTCCATCAAGTTCTATCAGGTCGACATGGAAATGATTCACCTCGAGACCAACGAAAAGGTCTGGATCGGAAGCAAGAAGATCAAGAAGTACGTCAAGAAACGTTCGGTTAAATGGTAAACTTCACCCACTGAAAGCGGCGCATCGGCGCCGCTTTTTCAGCGTTTGACTGTGTCCTTATTCCGCACCATATTTGCATTGCTGAGCCTCGGCCTGCTGGCCGGGTGCGCCAGTATGCGGACCAGTAAATCGCACTATGCCGGCACCGACGCTATGCTAGCCCAGGCCAACTATACCGGTGCCCTCACGCAGATCACCGCCGCCAAATCCAAAGGCTACAGCCACAAAGACCGGGTCATCTACTATCTCGACACCGGCATGCTCCACCACTGGAACGGGGAATACGAAAAAAGCAATGAGCAGCTGGAGCTCGCCGAAAAAGCGATCGAGGAAAACTTTACCAAAAGCCTCACCCGCTCCGCCTCGACCCTGATCCTCAACGACAATGCCCAGGCCTATTTCGGCGAGGATTATGAAGACATCTACCTCAACGCTTTCAAGGCCCTCAACTTCTTGGCCCTGAACCAACCCGATTCCGCCTTCGTCGAAGTCCGCCGCATTGACCTCAAACTGAAAGAGCTCAGTAGCAAATATGACAAGGTGGCCGAAAAGCTGAACAAGGCCGAGGAAGCACACGAGAAATTCCAACCGGGTAAAAACTATTTCCAGGAATCCGCCCTCGGCCGCTACCTCAGCATGCTGCTCTACCGCAACGACTATAAATGGGATGATGTCCGCATCGACCTCGAAAAAATTTCCAAAGGCTGGAAACTCCAGCCCGGCATCTACAACTTTGACCCGCCCGATTTTTCGAACGAAGCCGACCGCCTGCCCTCCGGCACCGGACGGCTCAACATCATGGCCTTCTCCGGCATCTGCCCCGACAAACGTGCCAGCGCCCTGCAGATCTATACCGAGGAAAACCTGATTGTGCTCGCCGGAACCTCGGAGGATTATCTCGGCAAACAGAACCTGTCCGGCCTGCAGGTCATTCCGTGGTACGGCGTCAAACCCGGCTATAATTTTAAATTCCAGCTGCCCCGCATGGAAAAACGCCCCTCGAAAGTGGCCCGCATCGAAGTGGTCGTCGAAGGCCTGACAACCGCGACGCTCCAACCCCTGGCAAGTCTCGAGAATGCGGCCCTGGAAACCTTCAGCATCCGCAAGCCGCTCATCTACCTTAAAACCATCACCCGGGCCGTGGTCAAAGGGCTCGCCACCCAGACCGCCACGGAATCGATGACCAACAATATGGACGACGCCATGGCCTTTTTCACCCGGCTGGCCACCACCGTGGCGGTCAACCAGACGGAAAATGCCGACCTGCGCATGTCCCGCTTTTTCCCGGCCAAAGCGTCCATTCGGGAGCTGCACCTGCCCGAGGGCGTCTACGACATCACCATCAACTATTACAGCCACTCGGGCGCCCTGCTGCACGCGGACCGTAAAACCGGTGTTTCCGTTGCCGCCGACCGGCTCAATGTGCTTCAATCGGCCTACCTGAACTGAGGATAAAATGATGTGGAAAATCGGAATACTGTCGCTGCTCGGCTGCTGTCTGCTCACCGGCTGCTTCTCCTCGAAAGGCCGCGAGCCCGACTGGGTCGCCAATCCCAAATCGGTCTATCCCGAAGAGCGCTACCTCGTGGCCGTCGGTGCCGGCGACACCCGCCGCAGCGCGGAAAACTCCGCCGCCGCCAGTCTCTCGCGCATCTTTGAATCGCACATCGAGTCCGATGAACGCCTGCTCGACCAGACCCACGAAACCGGCAGCAGCTTTGAACGCACCACCGATTTCTCGGCCGACATCAACATTCTCTCCTCCCAGACGCTCTACAACATTCAATATGCGGAATCCTGGAAAGATCCGTCCGGGCGCTACCACGTCGTGGCCTATCTCAACCGCCGCGACACCGCCGAAATTTACCGCGACAAAATCGAGGAGCAGACCACGCGCGTCAACTTCCTGCGGGCCACTGCCGAAACCGCCGGCGACGTGCTCACCCGGTATGCCACCCTGCGCGCCGCCAACACCCACGCACACGAAGCCGACCTCCTGCTGCGTCAGCTGAAAGTCATTTATCCGCGCGCCGTCGGCGACGTCACCCCGGGCTATTCCCTCAACCAGCTGCGCAAAGCCCTGGCCGATACCGCCAAAGAGATCAAAGTGCAGATTACAGTCGAAGGCGATGAAGACCGCCGCATGACCGCCACCCTTCAGGACTTTATCACCCGCTACGGGTTTGTGATCGGCCGTCCGTCCGCACTGGATATGACCGCCCGGATCGATGTCGATGATACCGGCGAGCGGAACCAGGGCCTCGTCTTTGTCCGCTACGAAATGCTGCTGCAGATCACCGATGCGCAGGGCGATGTCGTCGTCACTGTCCGCGACAAAGGCCGCGAAGCGCATAAGACGATGGAGTCGGCCCGCACCCGTTCTTTCCGCACCCTGGAAAATTCCATACGGGCCAATGGGGCCCGGCGCCTCGACCGCTATTTTGATTCGCTGATCGACCAGCAGTAGGTTCCAGTCCCCGGAACCTAAACCCGCGGCGCACCGCCGCCCGACATGAGCTGCGTCTTTTTCACCACTTTCGGCACCAGCCCGATGGCGGCGAGCATCAGGATAATGAGCGACGCAAACGCAATCAGGATGGAGTCGTATTCAGTAAAGGTGAACCGGCCGACCTGCCAGGTTTCGGCCAGCACTTTCCACTCAATCACCCGCGAGACCGACAGGCCCGGCAGCGCCAGGCCGAGGTTGCAGAGCGTCATGTAGACCGCCGTGGAGAGCGATTTATTGGTTGCCGGAATCAGCGCCAGCACTTCCGACGTTGCGGCAACGCCGGCCATCGCCACGGTAAAGCTGAACATAAACGTGCAGCCGGCCATGTGGACAAATACCGACCAGGGCATCACCGCGCGCAGCATCAGGCTCAGGATGATGGCCGCATAGGCCAGATGGGTGAACAGAAAGACCCACCGCGTGCCGAAGCGGTCCACCGCGCGCCCGCCGACGCCGCATCCCGCCAGCGTTCCCGCGAGATAAAAGTTGCCGGTCATCATAATCTGCGCCTCCGAAAACCGGAACACATCCTTCTGCATCAAACCGAAAACAATCGGCACCCCCGCGGTAAAGAGGGTGATCAGGAAAATATAGGCATTAAACGGCGCAAACCCGGGAATCCGGAATACCTGGGCGCAGGCCCCGAAGAATGAACGTTGGCGGTGCGCCGCGCCGTCTTCGCGCTCCAGCTCCGGAATGCGCGCATAGGTGAAAAACCGCAGCACGTGCGCCGCAAAAATAATCCCGATCACCATCTGGAACGCCCCCATCGACTGCGTCCATTTCAGGATGCCCGCAACGACCAGCGTGAAGACGATGTTCACACTCATGAAGGTGACGCGCAGCCGACCGAAAAAACGGCCGCGCATTTCAGCGGGCACGATCGGGTTGAGCAGCGCAAACCAGCTCGAACCCTGCAGGCTGCCGCCGACACAGAACAGCAGCAGCGAGCCGATCACCACGGCCATCACCCCCGGGCCGCGGGCCCACCCCGCCGCCAGCATCAGCGCCAGGCTGCTGATCACCATCACCTGCCCGATCAGCGCCAGTTTCAGTTTGCCCATCCGGTCGGAAAGAAAGGCAAACGGCAACAGCAGCACCACGCTGCAGAGTGCCGGCAGCACCGCCAGCCAGGCAAACGAGGCACTCGAAAACCCGAGTTTGGTAAAATAGTTCAGATAAAATCCGTTATGAAACAGAAAGGCGCTGAGCATCCCCAGGCATTGCGTCATAATAATCGTGCGGAACGCCCGCTTTCTCTGTTCTTCGGTAAGCATCCGCATATGGTGTCGGCCGGTGCACGGCCATGCAAGTCCGATGTTTCGAATTGGCGGCACGGCGGGAATCCCCTACCTTCCAATCCATGGAAGCTGGACTTTATATTGTAGGCACCCCGATCGGTAATCTGGGCGACATTTCATCGCGGGCTCTCGACACCCTGAGGGAGGCGGATCTGATTGTCGCCGAAGATACCCGCTACACCCGGCGCCTGACGGATCGCTATGACATCACCACCCGCATGATGAGCTGCCATAAGTTCAACGAACATCAGCGCTCGGAACAGATTATCGAACGGATTCACGGCGGCGAGGCGGTGGCCATGGTGACCGATTCCGGCATGCCCTGTATTTCGGATCCGGGTTCGCGCGTGATCCTGCTCTGCCGCGAGGCCGGAATCCTCATCACCGCCGTGCCGGGCCCCGCCGCCGTCACCACCGCCGTGGCGCTGAGCGGTTTCGGCGAAAAGGGCTTTATCTTTGCCGGTTTCCTGCCGCACAAAAGCGGCGGCCGCAAACGCGACCTGGAAAAATGGGCCGGCGCCGACCTGCCCGTCGTCTTTTACGAATCCCCCTACCGCCTGATGAAAATCGTCGATGAAATCGAAAAATACCTGGGCCCGGAACGCACCGTCTTTGTGGCCCGGGAGATGACCAAAAAGTTCGAGGAGTGCACCGCCGGCACGCCGGCGGATATCCGCGCCGCCTATGAAAACCGGACCGTCAAAGGCGAATGCGTGGTCATCGTACAGCCTAAAGCGTAAACTGCCCTTTCGTATTCTTGCTCAAACCTTGGAGACAGGGCATTTACGATTTTTGAACTATTCGCGTTGAACTCATAAAAGGCGGTGCTACTATCTTCAACGGTTCGTAGATTTTGAGGGTTCGTAATTAATGGGTTCGGGCAATAATAACGACAATCTTACGGCAGCGTATATTGAACATACGGCTGTCATACGCGTTGAAGGGCGTGGCTCATTCAAAGTGAGCCCTCCGATGAAACAATTCATTCATCAGGTGCTGGAAAAGCATACTGCTGACCGGATCGTCATCGATATGACCGACTGCACCGGCATGGACAGCACCTTCATGGGCGTCGTCGCCGGACTCGCCTGCCTCATCAAAAGTAAACCCGGCTTTAAATTCAAGCTCATCAACCTCTCCGATAAAAACCGGAAACTCCTCGTCACGCTCGGCGTCGACCGCGTCGTCAATTATTCCATGGCCTCCGATGAGACGGACGAAAGCTGCCGGATCTGCGGCGAGGGCGAACAGCTGGAAGCCGACTTCAGCGACAAGCTGGAAGCGGCCAAAACCACGCTCGAGGCCCATGAGACCCTGGTGGATATCAACCCCGAAAACTACAGCAAGTTTAAGTCGGTGCTGGAATTCCTTGAGGATGATGTTCGTTCGCTGAGCAACGATTAGGCCCGGCATGCATGGTTTTCTTTTATGGTTAACCATCCTCCTTGACCTTCTTATCCCGTCGGTTTTCGGCATCGCGCTCTATTCCAACTACCGCCGCCGCATCAGGCTCCGCCGTGAGCGGGACACGCTGCTGCAGGAAAAAGAAGCCGCGCTCGGCTTTGTTCATAATGTCGGCGAAATTTTTGCCGATTCCGAATCGGTCGAAATGAACACCCTGCTCTCCCGCGTCCTGCATTATGCGGTGCGCACCTGCAAAGCCAGCTCAGGCGCCATCTACCTCAACAACGCCAAACACTCGCGGCTCGAAGCCCGCTCGATCTCCGGAGTGTTCCCCCCCCCGTTTGAAATCAACCACGAAGCGATCTCCCTCGAACAGAACGCCACCCATCAACTCGAACAGCTGGTCCGCAATACCGATATCCCGCTCGGCCAGGGCCTCATCGGCGAAGCCGC